>JBCCYN010000016.1:0-45257 GCA_039189655.1 Pseudomonadota bacterium
CTTTTCAAAATCCCCAGATCGGATGTGCAAAAATCCGCAAAGAGATTGTGCAACAAGCAAGTCCCTCCAATTCTCTAATCGTCTGAAACTTCACGGTTTCCAAATCACAGAAGGAGCCCATCGCCCGCTCCCAATTCTTCCATCCCAACCGAACGTCAAGTAGCTGTTTTCAAAAGGGTTTCTTAGCGAGCCTTACGATGTCACAGCACTCGATGTTCTCGGAACTTCACATTTGCGCAACAATTTCAGCGTTTTTTGTGCAACAAACTCGTCGCCGCCGGTTTCGAACGGCGTTCGCTCCTCACCCTATCTGGTGCTGTGTAAATAGTGGAATCGACTGGGAATGGCCGGGAGCGGGAGGCAGCCAAGCTGGTTGTGGCGTCGGCGAGCGAGGGAAGGATGAGAGATCCGCGCCCAGGTCGACATGAGGGGGGTCGGCGACGCATGTCGTCGTGCAGTTGCCACGCTCGGTCGATGAGCGGCGTCGGTACCGCGTGCGCACACGGTTCATGTCTCGGCTGAGCAGCATGTTAGCCGAGTGTCCGGGTCGCTCGCTCACGCATGGGCGAATCGCCAGGCTTCATGGGATGTTACGAACAGCAAACAAAGTGGCCTGTGGCTCACGCCACGCAAACGCGGACAGATCCGGGACACAGCGGATGTGCGCCACGCCCGCCCGCCGAAGCTCCGGCGACCTTTAGTGTCAGATCGGGACAGTCACCGGACTAGTGAGCGCCGTTGGGCTTCGTAGGAAAAATTGAACGATACGATGGTGTGGGGATCGGTGGTAGCGCCCCTCCGCCACCAATTAACCTCTTGTAATGTAAAGGATATTTCTTCCGTATTCCTTCCGTTCCTGCTCGGTTTAACACTATATCGCGTTCGGTTTGACAACCGTAGTCGACATTCGCTTCCGCGCGGTTGAAGTCCTCCACGAGTCGGAACATCGTGGTGCGTAGGTCGGCGTCGCGGGAGTAGTAAGAGGCGAAACTCCAGGACAGACACTTGAAGGCGGTGCGGCCAGCCATGGGCCGAGCCGCCGAACTTTGAGGTCAATCGCTCGGTGCTTGGTGAAACCCCATGGTGTACGTTCTTCCACCTGAACTCAGGGCTCAACAGTGTTCGAACTTCACTGCTCAGACCGGAACAACAACCGAGCTGAACAAACATAGACCCGATGCTCTCGGCCAACCCAGACCAAAACTTCGGTCAGGTCCGGCCTCGCGACCCGCCGACCGATGGTCAAACCGGGCCAGCCCATCCATATCCGGTGAGCCTCGTCATGGCGTCTGCGAAATGCCGGTCGGGTTCACGAGCGATAATCTCTGCCATTGAATAGCCGCGGTAGTCGATATCACGCAGCGCCGTATGAAATGCGGCAAAGTCGATGTCTCCGGTGCCGATTGGATCATGGCGCCAGGCACTCTTAGGTGTGTCCGATAGATGGACGAGTTTCAGTCGCGGCGCGACGACACGCACGCCTTCAACGGGATCTTCGCCGGCAAACGGGGCATTCGCGCAGTCATAGATGATCCCGACATCGTCACGCCCCAGCGCATCTAGCGCCGCCATCACATCCTCGGCGCGGGGGATCCACGTGTTGGGGACGTTCTCAATCAGCATCGTCACCCCTTGCCCGCTCGCCCGGTCGGCAAGTTTTGTCATGCCGTCGACAAACCAAGCGGTGAGCTGCTCATGGGGGATCGGCCAAAGCGGCATGGTCCGTCCCGGAACGATGATGCAATATGGAATTCCCCACAGACCGCAGAGATCGACCAGTTCGCCCATCACTTTGACGCTGAATTCGCGCATTTCGCGGGTCGAGCTGACAATGTTGTTGTCGATCCCGGGAAGGTTCACCGAAACAATCTTTAAGCCTTCACCCTCAAGGATCGCCGGGATCTCTTTCCGGTCGTGGGGCGACACATCCGCCGGCCAGAGATGCGGCTGGGCCACAAGGATTTCAAAGTGCTGATAGCCCAGCGTCTTGAGGCGGCGCAGGCTCTCAAGCATCGAATGGGTGTAGATGTAGCTAAAAGTATTCGCGCCGAGTGTGAGCGGGGTCAATTCAGTCTCCTAAAGCGGACAATCAACCCAGCGGCCGCCGTCGCGAGCGGAGCGGATCGCTGCTTCGAGGAACGCCATGCCGAGCACACCGTCCTCCACCGTGGGAAAGTCGAGCGCAAGGGGATCCACATCGGCATCGGCAAGACGACCCGCGATCGCCTCCGCGGCATCGCGATAGATGTTGGCGAAGGCTTCGAAGAAACCTTGCGGATGGCCGGGCGGCATGCGCGCCGCCCGTTGTGCTTGGGGCGAGAGGTTTGGCAGGCCGCTGGAAAGGAGGCGTGCCGGCTGACCCTGCGCCATATGCCGAAGGCGGTCGGGCTCCGAAAGCGACCATTCGAGCCCGCCCTTTGAGCCATAGACCCTGATCTTCAGCGCATTCTCGGCACCAGAAGCCGCCTGGGTCACCCAGAGCGACCCGCGCGCGCCGTTCTCAAACCGCAGAAGCATTGCCGCGTAGTCATCGGCGGTTCGCTTCGGCACCGTTGGACCGACGTCGGCCGCAAGCCGGGTGACGGGCATCCCGGTCACAAAGGAAGCAAGCTGATAGGCGTGCGTGCCAATATCGCCCAAGACCGGTGAGGGCCCGCCGCGTGCGGGGTCGAGCCGCCATTTGAGCCGCTCTGGTGCCGAGGGTTCCACATAGGTCGACAGTTGTCCTTGCAGATACTCCACGCCAACCTGCCGGACTTCGCCGACATCGCCCGCCGCCACCATGGCACGGGCTTGGCGGACCATAGAAAACCCAGAGTAGTTGTGGGTGAACGCAAAGATGACGCCGGCCTCTTTCACAAGGCGGGCAAGATCTCGCGCATCTGCAAGAGAGGTGGTGAGCGGCTTGTCGCAGATCACGTGCAGTCCACGCGCGAGTGCGGCCGCACAGTCCGGGTGGTGCCGGTGGTTGGGTGTCATGACCGCAACCGCGTCGATCCCATCGGCCCTTACAGCTTCCCCGTCCAGCATCTTCTCAAGCGTGCCATAGGCGCGGTCCGCTTGAAGGCCAACCGCGACACCTTCCGCCCGCGCCCGGTCGGGATCGGACGCGACAACACCGGCCTCCACCGTGTAGTAGTCGTCCAGCCGCGCGGCGCTTCGGTGAACGTGCCCGATCAGCGCGCGCGTTCCGCCTCCGATGACACCCAGTCGGATGCGTCGGCCAAGCCTCTCCACGACTGGGTTTGCAAAAGCCACTCTAGTGCACCTCGATCGACGCTGCGTTGAAGCGGAAGTTTTTGTGCCGGAGGGCCATCGCCGCTGCGTGTGCCTGACGGGCGGCCGCTGACAGGTCGTCATTAGGCCGCCGCTCTTGGGCAAAATGACCGAAGCGGTCGACGCCGCGGACAGGGAGAGCGCTGTCCTCGCCGCTCGCCGGTCTCACGTCGGGTGCAATGTAAGTGATGACGAGGTTCACCCGGCGGATGTCACTCCTGTTCGGCCCCGACGCGTGTGGCATGAACAAGTGATGGATCGACGCCTCCCCGGGCGCGAGCTCCACATCGACGTTCTCGTATGCGGACACGTCGAGCTGCACGACTTCGCCACGCGATAGAAGGTTGTCTTGTGTGGGTTGTGGGCGATGGGGCTTCAAACCGACCCGGTGCGCACCGCGGGCGAACTGCATTGTGCCGTTCTCCACCCGCGCCGGCGACAGCGCCACCCAGATCCGCACGACGTGGTCGGCCGGTGAGAGGCCGTAGTAGACGGCGTCCTGGTGCCAAGAGACGAGGTGGGGCGAGTGCGGTGTCTTTTGGAAGATGCCCGCTGACCAACACAATAGGTCTGGCCCCAAGATGTCCGACACGGCATCCAGAATGGCCGGTTCATGGACGAGCGCATCGGCCCACTTGAGCAACAAGTGCGGTTTGAAGAGATAGACCTCTCGATGAATGTCAGCAAAACCGCCTGCGGCTTCGCTGCTGTCAAAGGCTTCGAATCGGGCCAGGTACTCTGCCGCCTTCTGCGGTGAGAGCACGCGGATTGGAAAGACATAGCCGTCTTGAGAGAAGGCCGTCCCTCGTCCCGACGTGCCCATCACCGTCATTGGACCGGCTCATTGTGCAAAAAGCGCCCGAAAGCGGAGACCTGGCCGACCGCCATCGGGACACCGCCCATTACCCGGCATCCTTTGGCAGCGCCGGCCTGCATGAGCTCGGTGTCGCGCACGGCGATAATGTCGACAATATCGGTGGACGCCTTGAGGCCATCCACCGCGATCGGGAGCGGATCGCCCTCGTGGAGCCCCAGCGACGTGCAATTGCAGATGACATCCCAGCCCTCCGCGTCGGCGTCGCAGGGGAATACGTCGAGTTCCGGGAGCGCTGCCTTCATGTCGGCGCAAAGCTTTTCCGCTCGCTCTGCGCTCCGGTTCGCGATGCCGAGGCGCGTCACGCCCTCGCGCCCATAGGCGAAGGCGACGGCGCGTCCCGCACCGCCGGCCCCGGAGATCAGCGCGCTGCGACCGGCGATCTCGATGCCATGCTCGCGCTGACCGATCAGAAGGCCCACACCATCGTACATCTCGCCAACCAGCCGGCCGTTGTCGAACCGCACGATGTTGACGGTCCCCGTCAGCGCGCCGTTCGGCCCCAGTTCGTCGCAGAGCTTCGCCATCGCTTCCTTGTGCGGGATCGTCAGGTTGACGCCGATGATATTGTCGATCTTTGTGAGGGCGCGAACCACAGGCTCAAGATTTTCGGGCCGAACGTGCATCGGGTAGAGAAAGACGTCGAGCCCCAGTTTTTCGAATGCTGGGTTGACGAACGACGGTGCTTTCACGTGATCGACCGGGTGGGCAAGGAGCGGCAGATACTTGGTCTTGCCGGACGGTTGTTTCATTTGGCTTCTTCCCCCTTGAACCTTGGCTCCGGCAACCCGCGTACACCGGGATCAAAGGCAAACAACGCACCGGCAAGCGGCGTTTCTTCTCGCTCGGCGGGGCTGAGCGCCTCACGGGACGTCGTCACAAAAAGCGTGCTGAGATCATCGCCGCCAAAGGCGACCATCGTGACGTCGCGAACCGGGACGAGAACCTCTCGGTCGAGCGTGCCGTCGGGCGCAATGCGCAGGATCCGCCCACCGAGAAAGCAGGCGGACCAATAAAATCCCTCTGCATCGATCGCTGCCCCGTCGGGTCGCCCTTGCGTCTCACTCGTTTCAAAAAAGACCCGGCGGTTCGCCACGTCGCCAGTGTCAGCATCGAAGTCGAAGGCGTAGACGACGCTTGATCGGCTGTCAGACCAATACATGATCTGGCTGTCGGGACTGAACGCAAGCCCGTTTGAGACAATCACATCGCCCGCCATCGCCTGCGCTTCACCGGCCGGACCAAGCCGATAGAGCGTTCCGGCCCGTTCAGTGCGCGGCAGGTGCATCGATCCTGCCCAAAAGCGTCCCTGTCGGTCGCATCGGCCATCGTTCAATCGGTTTTCTGGCTTGTCTGCCTCCGGCCGCGCCAGATAATCGACGGTGCCGCGCTCAAGGTTAAGTCTCGCGAAACCGCTGCGCATGGCCCCGATGAACCCTCCGCCCTCGGCCAGGGCAAACGCGCACAACTCCTCCGGCATATCCCACGAGGCGTGTGTACCCGTTGCTGGTTCGAATCGGTGCAGCGCCTTGCCGGGGATGTCGGTGAAATAGAGCGCGCGTTCCTCGCCGGCCCAGACGGGGGATTCGCCGCACTCCACCGCCACTTCAAGGACGGGCTCCACGTTCATCCTTTCACAGCTCCGGCCGACATGCCGCTGATCAAGAACTTCCGCACCACGATGGAAAAGATGAGTACGGGGAGCATCACCATGGTGCCGCCAGCGGCAATCTTGCCCCATTCCCAACCTTCATAGTTGAGGAAGTTCACGACGGCGACGGGTGCCGTCGTTGCCTCGGTGCGAGTCAAGATCAGCGCGAAAAAGAAATCGTTCCAAGAGTACAGGAAGCAGAGTATAGCCGTTGCCGCGAGGCCAGGTCCTGAGATGGGCAGTATGATCTTGAAGAAGCTCTGCCAATGCGAGGCACCGTCGATCCACGCGGCCTCTTCCAGGCTCCGAGGGATGGCATCAAAAAATGAACGCATGAGCCAGATCACAAGCGACAAGTTGAACGTGAGGTAGATGAGGATCAGCCCGACCCGCGTATCCTGCAAGCCGATGTAGCGATAAGCCAGAAAGTAGGGAATCGTGAACGCGATCGGAGGTGCCATGCGGCTTGCGAGGACGGCCAAGCTGATGCCTGCGCTTGACCCTGTCCGCATGCGCGACAATGCATAGGCACTCGGGACACCAAGCACCATGGCCGCCAGCGTGGACCCGACGCTGGTGATCAGGCTGTTCATGAATGATTTGGGGAACTCGCCGTCCCAAAGCCCGATGTAGTGTTCGACCGTCGGCGTAAAGAAGAGCTGCGGCGGCCAAGCAAACATTGCCTCCATGGGCTTCACGGAGAGAACGAGCAGCCACAAGAAGGGGAACATGATCGCAATGAGAAGTAGCGTCACGACCAAGTGGAGGATGAACCTTTCCCGCCGAAGCCTTCGCAGGTGATATCGGCGCAGTTCTCCGAGATCGGTCGCGGCTTCAGTCATGCGCCTTGCCCCAACCGACCAGCCGCACAATGCCCCAGCTCAAGACCACGGTTGCTGCGACAAGGGTGACCGTAATTGCGCTTGAATAGCCGAGGTAGGAAAAGTTGAATGCCTGCATGAATGAATAAAAATTCGTGACTTCCGTCACGGTGCCTGGCCCCCCGTCGGTCAGAATATAGATCAGGGGGAACGCTTTGATGCTGTCGACCAGACGAAAGAGCGCTGCGACGATCAAGACACCTTTGAGGTAAGGGAGTGTGATGTAGACGGTGGTTTGCCAGACGCTGGCGCCGTCGATCCGCGCGGCTTCAATGTACTCCTCTGGCATCATTTGCAGCGCCGCGAGAATCATCAACATCACGAACGGGAACCACTCCCAGATGTCCGCAATGATGATCGCCCAAAGGGCCCATGTGGGATCTGTGATGAGCGAGGGAACGACGAAGCCGAGGCCTTCGAGGGCCCAGTGGAAGGGGCTGATGTCCGGTGTGTAGAGCACCTTCCAGATGATCGCGACGACGATCGGTGGCAGCACCATCGGAATCAGAAATATTGTGCGCAAGGCTTCCAGATAGGTCGACTTGGAATTGAGGAGAAGCGCGAAGAGAAAGCCCAGGATCATCTGGATGGTGACCGTCCAGAACGACAGCTTGATCTGGACCCAGAATGAATTGTGGAGCCGGGAATCCTCAAGGATCAAATTGTAGTTCACCAGCGGCGTAGAGAAATCCCAGTTTGTCTCTGGCCGGGTGAGGTCGAGCGGCGTGAAGCTTATGACAATCAGGTAAAGGGTCGGTATCAGCGTGACCACGATCAGAACGACGAACGCTGGCCAGAGGCAATACCAGTAAAACCGCTCGCGGTTGCGCGCAGGATCTCGCGCAGGTTTCACCCGCGCTTGCTCTTGTGGGGCGGCCATTTTCTGGCCGCCCGCGTCGACTCTGAGCGACAACGGCGCCTCAGAGGTCGATCTGGACGCCAGACTTCTTCAGGTCCGCGACAGCCTCTTCCTGCGCTTGTGCCATAGCCTCCGTACCGTTCTGCTGACCCGTGGCAACGCGTTCGATCGCTTTGTTGATCTTGTCGCCAATTTGCGGGAACTGCGGGACGGTGCGGTACTTCATGTACCCAGAATCACCGCCAAGTTTGAGCACCTCGCCATAAAGCGAGGCAACGTCTTGCCCGTTCAAGGTGAGCGTTTCCTTGAAGAGTTCGGAGTCAATAATTGACTGACGGCAGATCGATGGGTAGCCATGCTCTTCAAGCATTCGCCGGCTGATATCTTTGCCAACTGCCCACTTGATGAAGGCCCACGCCGCTTCTTTGTTCTTTGAACCGACGGGAATGCCGAAGCCGTGGCTGTTCGATCCTGGGAAGGCACCCGCCGGACCGCCCGGCACCATTCCATAGCGAACCGTGTCCTTGGTCCGGCTGTCTGGATCTTTCGCGACCGGCACGCCCCAGGTGATCGCCTGTGTCCGGATGTTGGCACGGCCGGTCTTCTGCGTCTGCATCGCCTGATCATCGGTGAACGATAAAACGCCCGGGGGACCGTACTTTGACAGCAGGGCGCCGTAGTAGTCGGCAGCGGCCGCAACCTCAGGCGTGTCCCACGTCGGCGTCAAGTTGCCCGGGGGATCTTTGAAGACGTTGCCACCGAAGCCCATCATATACGGGATGTAGTTCCAGTGGTGCAGCTTGTCGGCGGTGAACGCTGCCGTGCGCTCCACGCCATTGATCGCCTCGCACACGTCGACCAGTTCTTCGAACGTCGTCGGTAGCTTTTTGCCGGCCTTCTCGATGAGATCGCCGCGCGAGGCAATCATGATCATCGCGCCGGCCTCCCACGGGAAACCGTGCGGGTCGCCATTCGCATCGACGAGGGCGGCCATCGTGCCACCGACAAAATCTTTATACTCCCAATCGTCAGGCGTGAGGTTGGGGTCCTCCACGTAAGGCTTGAGGTTTTCGACCCACCCGGCACCGATCCAACGGCCGGAGTAAATGAACGTGACGTTGATGACGTCGAGAGCGCTGCCCTTGGTCGAAAGCTCTAGATCTGTCCGCTGATTGAAGACCGGGAAGGCATTGGTGACGAAGTTTACCTTCATCCCTGTTTGTTCTTCAAACTCGGGGAAGTAATTTTCAAGATATTTGAAGAAGGTTGACGCGAAGGAAGCTCCTTGCAGCGTAACGCCGTCAAACTCCTTTGCGTAGCCAATCCGCGCGGGCAGGGCCAGTCCCGCGGCAGCGGACAGCACGCCCGCGGTTTTCAGAATTTTTCGGCGAGAATACCCAGCCTGAGGCTTAGTATTCGCTTGATTAGACTTGTCTGAGGTCGCCTTCACCGCCATCTTCCTCCCAATTCTTGTTTTCGTTCTTGATTTGCCAACAGAATCGCTTCCGTGGGACGTTTTGCGGCGCGTACCTTCGCGCCTCGCTGTCGCCCCTATACGTCCCGATTGGGGTCGATTTACTTTTCTCCAACTCACGTGAAGCTGCTGGTATGTGAGGATGACATTGTGCGGCGCCACGTGCAACGGTATTGGTGCAACGCTGAGAATTTTCACGGCCGTCAAGAAGCCGGGCTCAGCATTGCGATGGAGGGATAGCCTTGGACAAAGTTGTCCTCGTCACCGGGGGAGCGCGCGGCATCGGAGCGGCGACATGCCGCCGTGCGGCACAGATCGGCTACAAAGTTGCGGTCAACTACCGAGCGGACAAACTGGCCGCGCGCAGTGTCGTCTCGGAGATTGAGGCGGCCGGAGGCCGAGCGGTCGTGGTCCAGGCCGATGTCGGCGTAGAGGCAGACGTTGCGCGCATGTTTTCTGAGGTCGCCGAGCGCTTGGGGGCACCGACTGCCCTCGTCAATTCCGCCGGCGTGAGCTCTCATAGTCTGACTGCGGACTTCGACGCAGCAGCCCTGACACGCATGATGGCGGTGAATGTGATCGGAACAATGATCTGTTGCCGAGAGGCGGTCCGAGCGATGTCGACCCAACGTGGCGGACAAGGTGGTTCGATAGTCAACGTCTCCTCCATGGCGGCGACGATCGGTGGTCGGCCCGGCGCGAGCGCCTATGCGGCTTCCAAAGCGGCGGTCGACGCGTTTACACGAGGCCTAGCGAAAGAGGTCGCCACAGATGGGATCCGCGTGAACGCGGTGAGACCGGGCGTCACCATCACTGACATGACCGCGGCTGTGCGGGACGATGCTGGCGTGCGCGCTGCCATTGAAGCCACAATTGCGATGAACAGGACTGCGGAGCCCGACGAGATTGCGGCGCCGATTCTCTGGCTTTTGTCGAACGACGCTTCCTTTATTTCTGGCGCCCACCTTGACGCCTCAGGCGGTGGCTTCGTGATCGGCGCGAGCACATCGCCCAACTGAGGGGATCTCCCATGGCGCAAGTGGACATTCGCTCGGTTGTCAAGCGCTTCGACGATGTCGAGGTCTTGCACGGCGTGGACGTGGCGATCGGTGACGGGGAATTCGTCGTCCTGGTCGGTCCATCAGGGTGTGGAAAGTCGACGCTTCTGCGCATGATCGCTGGCCTTGAAATGGCGGACGATGGCGAGATTCGCATTGGTGAGCGCGTGGTGAATTGGCTCGAGCCCAAAGAGCGGGACGTTGCCATGGTGTTTCAGAACTACGCGCTCTACCCGCACATGACCGTCGATGAGAATATGGGCTTTAGCCTCAAAATCCGCCGCATGGCGCGAGAGACGATCAGCCAGCGCGTCAACGGCGCCAGCGGAATTCTAAGCCTTGAAGCGTTGTTGAAGCGATATCCGCGTCAGCTCTCCGGCGGCCAACGGCAGCGTGTCGCCATGGGCCGGGCGATCGTCCGGGCGCCCAAGGCCTTCCTCTTCGATGAGCCTCTGTCCAACCTTGACGCGCGCCTTCGCGTTCAGATGCGCACAGAGATCAAAGCACTGCATGCCCGGCTCGGAACGACATCCGTTTACGTCACGCATGACCAGATTGAGGCGATGACGATGGCTGACCGCATCGTTGTGATGAGCAACGGCAATGTCGAGCAAATCGGTACGCCGCTTGAGATCTACGATGACCCGGTCAACACGTTCGTGGCCTCTTTCATCGGGTCCCCAGGCATCAACCTGATCCCGGGCACGGTGGCGCGCGATGGCGACACGGCGGTCGTCGTGACACCCGACGGTACGCATTTGCCACTTGGTGGTGGCATCCCCGCAGAGGAGGGCCGGGCCGTTCAATATGGCATCCGTCCGGAGCATCTGGCCCTCGGGGAACATGGTGTTCCCGGCGCGGTCACGCTGATTGAGCCCACGGGCGCCGAAACTCTTGTATTCACCGAGATTGGCGGGGTTGCGGTGTGCGCCCGGTCTACGGAGCGGCCGATTGTTGCGCCCGGCGAACGTGCCTCATTTGTCCCAAAGCTTGCGAATGTCATGCTGTTCGACGCCGGCACCGGGGCGCGGCTCCGCCCAACACATGAGAGAATCACGAGCGACCTGCCGCGCGAAGATCATCGCGGATCAAGGCCGCCGCCTTCTCTGCAATCATGATCGTCGGCGCGTTGGTGTTGCCCGACACCAAGGTCGGCATCACCGACGCGTCGACCACACGAAGACCTGTGACACCGCGGACGCGAAGCGCGCCGTCGACAACGGCACCCTCATCGGTCCCCATCCGGCATGTCCCCACAGGATGATACATGGTTGACGCGCGCTCTTCAGCATAGGCCAGCAGCGCCTCATCGCTCGATACTTCGGGGCCCGGTCTCACCTCGCTTGCCCGATGGTCGTCGAACGCGGGTGCCTCGCCGATTTGCCGGAGGAGCCGCAGTCCAGAAACCATGGCCTCCCGATCGATTTCCTGCGATAGGTAATGTGGCCGAATGGAGGGCGCTTCGCGCGGATCGGCGGAGCGCACGTGGATGCTGCCGCGGCTTTGTGGGCGCGACTGATTCATCAAGAGTGTGTAGCCGGAGAAGGTGTCAACAACGCCGGGTCGCGCGACGCTGAGCGGCATGATGAAGAGCTGGAGGTCCGCCGTCGCCGCACGGTCGTTGCTCTTTACGAATGCTCCAGCGGGAGACGGGGCACTTGCGACCGGCCCCCGTCGGGTCAGGAGGTATCGCATAAACAGACCCCATCGCCTGTGGGCGGTCATGAGGTCATCATTGAGCGTCACGGGTCGCTTGCAGCGGTAGACGATTTGACCTTGCAAGTGATCTTGCAGGTTCTCGCCCACGGCAGGCGCGTGGTGGACGACGTCAATTCCGAGCGCACGGAGGGCCGCTGCATCGCCGATTCCGGAGAGCTCAAGCAACTGCGGTGAGTTGATCGCACCCGCGCTCAGAACGACTTCCCGGGCCCTTACGAAGGTCTCTTCACGGCCCCGCCCATACCTCACGCCGATTGTTCGATGTCCGTCAAAAACAAGGCGGTGGACGAGCGCGTCGGTCTCAATCTTGAGGTTTGGCCGCTTCTGCGCACCGGAAAGAAACGCGCGCGCGGCACTGGCGCGCCGGCCATTCTGTGTTGTGATCTGATAGTAGCCGGCGCCATTCTGCTCGCCGGCATTGAAGTCAACAGTCGGCTGGATGCCCACATGGCGAGCGCCGTCGATGAAGGCGTCGGTCAGAACGTGCCGATACGGTGCGTCGGAGACGGTGAGTGGGCCGTCAAATCCGTGGACGTTGGGGTCAAGTGGGTGGTTTTCCGGCGCCTGATGTTCGGTGCGCATAAAGTATGGGAGGACATCGTCCCAGCCCCAACCGGCGAGGCCCATCTGTCGCCAGCCGTCATAGTCCTCGCGCTGACCCCGGATATAGATCATGCCGTTGATCGACGACGTCCCGCCCAGAACGCGCCCGCGTGGCCATGGCATCTCACGCCCACCGAGGGTCGCCGACGCGGCTGTTCGGTATCCCCACGAAAGCGCTGGATTATGGATCGTCTTGAAATAACCCGCCGGGATCTGGATCCACGGGTTGCGGTCTTGTCCGCCGGCCTCCAGGAGCAGGACCATCGTGCGGCCATCCTCGGTCAGCCGGCTCGCGAGGACACACCCAGCCGAACCAGCGCCGACGACGATGAAGTCAAACTCCTCGCCCATACTTTGAACGCCCTTTGTGCGCGTGGCCCATCACGACGGCAGCGACGGTGGCGGCTGCACGCGCAGCTAACGACTTGACATACGGGTTTTCAAGTGAGGCTCTCGGTGTTGCAGCACAGGAGAAGGCCGAGAGTGTCAATCGGCGTGGAACAAGAGCTCTGACTCAATTTCGATGCAGTTGTGGATACTGACGGCAGCGTATTTCCATTGGAGCGCTGCGAATGTCGGTGTCGATTGTCCCGGTCGTAGAGAAGAGGTGCTCGTCAGAGGCGATCGGACCAGCGAAAGGAAGACGCGGTCACGCACTATCCACTCTGGGTTCCAGATGGTTCTGTTTTCCGCCAAATCGAGCGCTGGAGGCCAGCATCCTAAAGCGAAGGCGGTGTGTCTTTCGGCGGTAGCGCCCCTCCGCTACCACGCACTTCTTCCCTCGCCTTAGCTTGGTACATAGACGCGAAAACGCCCATGGTCTGCGGGGTTTTTGGGTCTTGGAGCGTCTCCCTTTGTGACAGAGACGGGCGCAGAGACGCCTTTCGGCCAGCGTCTCCCGAGGCCCGTTTGGTCGTCCGGAGGTTTGATGGTGTATCAGAACACGGTGCCGCGATGGGATCTGCGCAGCTGTAGCTCAGTGGTTAGGCTAAGGCCGGGAAGCCCAGAAGCCGGCGTCGCGCCGTCCAATCGTGTGGGAGATGCGCGATCCGAAAGAGCGTCCGTACCGTCAGCTCAGGAGGCTGGCGACCGGAGAAGATCGCGGTCGTGATGTCGGGCGCAAGCAATGATAGGCGCAGGCTCCGGCTTAGCCGATCCTTCTCAACATCAAGGTGTTTTTCTGCAGCATCGATCGTCACAGCCTCGCCGCTGGTGAGAAGGGCGAGAGCACGATGCGAGGTCGTGATGAGCTCTATGAGACCGGGATCGGGAACAGCGGCGCGATCATCGTCGGCGGTGATGACGAACCGACGTTCGCAACCGCGACGCTTGACCGACCATGGCACAATAACCTTGATGGGCGGTCTGTCGCCGGTGCTGACCGCAGGGCAATTGTACGCGGTTCCCACGGTCTATCTGATTGAGTGATCTCGCCTACACCGCGGAGCGCCTTCAGGAGTGCATCACGGTTGAGCTCAATCGTCAGGTTTTCGGTCGATACCTCCACCCGGCGCACCAAAGTTCCCAGTGCGTCAATATTGCACTCCGACGGGGGCGCCTTGAGTTGCGCGGTAACTTCTTTGGCAGACTTAACGATGACCTCGATGGCCTGAGCGTTTTGCGCTTCATCGATCAGGTCAAAGAGGTTGCGTCGATCGCTGAACCAACGAACCAGCTGATCCGAGACCGCGTTTTCGAGTGTCTTTGCAGGCAACCGCCATCCATCAACGCCGGCGGAACGGCGACCCTGGGCCAGCCTTCGCGATACATAGTAGCGATACCGCACCCCCTTTTTGTTGGCACCAGCAGGAGACTGTCGATCGCCGGTCTCGTCAAACACCTTCCCGGTGAGGCGATGCGGCGACTTGGCGTTGGTCTCTGACCGTTGCGCTGGGGCTGAGCTGGCGAGTTCTTCCTGTACCCGCTCGAAGAGATTTTTGGGAACGACAGCGCCATGCTGCCCCTCGTAGAGACTTCCGCGGTAGCGGACCTTTCCGATGTAAATCGAGTTGGTCAGAAGCTGCCGAAGATGTCCGATTGAGAACGGCAAACCGCCTGACTCTACCCCCTTCCGCATTCGGCGCTTAGTGACGATGCCACTTTGGTCAGCGATCTCCTTGAGCACTCGAAGCGAGCCCATTTCCAAGTAAAGTTCGAATGGCGCACGGACCGTCTTCGCCTCGCTGACGTTCACCACCAGCTGCTTGTCCACGGCGTCGTACCCAAGGGGGGCTGCCCCCCCATCCACATCCCCTTGGCCTTGGACGACGGGCTTGTCCGTCGTCAGAAAATTTGCGACAGCAGAGTGCATGACGGTCAGGAGGGTCTTGCTCTTCCTGGTTGATGCTACGCAGCCTGTCTCATGTTGAGCAAGCGGAGCTGGCGGATAGTGCGTTGTTTGATCTTCCGTCTTTCCTCGAGGATGGCTGGGGCTCGGCCGAAGTAGGCGTCAGCCGGTGCGACATTGCCCAAGCTCTCGTGGGCTCGGCGGTGGTTGTAGTGGTCCACGAAGTCGCCGACGGCGACCTTGAGCACACCGGGCAGGTAGTGGTTCTCGAGCAGGATGTGGTCCTTCAAGGTCTGATGCCAGCGCTCGATCTTGCCCTCTCGTTTGCGGATGGTGGGGCGCGCCGCGGACGTGATCGATGCACTGCTCGTTGAGCCATCTGGCGAGGTCGCCGGCGATCTAAGACGAGCCGTTGTCGCTGAGCAGACGGGGACGGTGCAGCACGGTTGACCGGTCACAGCTCGAGGCCTCGAGGGCAAGCTCCAGGGTTTCCATCACATCTTCGGCTCGCATGGTCGTGCAGAGCTTCCAAGCGATGACATATCGGCTGAAGTCGTCCAGAACGGTGCTCAGATAGGTCCAGCCCCAGCCGACCACTTTCAGGTCGGTGAAGTCGGTCTGCCAGAGCTGGTTGGGCCGAGAAGTCTTGCCGTGGAACTCATCGGCAGCCTTGATCACCGCGAACGCGGGGCTGGTGATCAGGTCATGGGACTTGAGGATGCGATATACAGAAGCCTCTGACACAAAATGTCTTTTCGTGTCGGTGAACCGCACGGCGAGTTCGCGTGGAGAAAGCTCCGGCTCATCAAGAGCAAGGTCCACAACGGCCTGTCGGACGTCATCTGGGATCCGGTTCCAGACGCGGCCGGGATGCGACTTTCGATCTTCCAGTCCGGCCTCACCGAACGCCTGGTAGCGATCGTACCATCGATGGAACGTGCTTCTCGGGATGCCGAGTTTTTCGAGAGTTCGCTTGATCGGCAGGTGCGAGCCCTCCACGAGGCGGATGATCTCCAGCTTCTCAGAGGCGGGGTATCTCATTCGCCGTCTCCCCCATCCCCGAGCATGCTTATGGAATGGCCCGCCTCTCCCACGGCGTCTTTAGGATGCCTGCGTCATAAAAGTAGACGAAGGACCGAAGCGATGACAATCAAAGTCCTAGGCATCGATTTAGGGAAGAATATCTGCAGCCTGGCTGGCATGGACGTGACGGGCGCAGTGGTCGAGCGGCGTCGAATGCGGCGCCAGACCGTTATCCGGTTCGTGTCATCGCTGCCGCCTTGCGTGGTCGCGATGGAAGCGTGTTGCGGTGCCCATCACCTGGGTCACGCCTTATGGAACAAGGGCACACCGTCAGGCTGATCTCGCCGGAGTATGTTCGCCCCTATGTGAAGGCCCAAAAGAACGACGATCGCGATGCCGAGGCGATCGCTGAAGCGGCCACGCGCCCGACAATGCGTTTTGTTGAGCTCAAGAGTGAAGGCCAGTTAGATCTACAGACGCTGCATCGGGTCCGCGAACGTTTGGTCGGGTCACGGACCCGTTTGATCAACCAGATGCGCGCCATTCTTCTGGAGCGTGGCTATGTCTTCGCAAAGGGACGTCGCAAGTTCGAAATCGGCATTGATGAGCTTCTCACGGCGCCGGGCGGGGCTGTGAGCGGGCGCATTGGCGGGTTACTTGTCGACATGCGCCGGGAATGGGCAGAACTCGACAGTCGGATCACTGAGCTGGACAAAGAGTTCCTTGAACGAGCTCGATCAAATCCTGCTGCGCGCCGGCTCCTGACGGTTCCCGGAATAGGCCCGTTGACGGCCACCGCGCTCGTCGCGGCTATCGATGATGCGGCGACGTTCGCGGGAGCGCGCGATCTGGCGGCTTGGCTCGGCCTTGTTCCACGGCAGAGAACAACCGGCGGGAAGCCAAAGCTCTTGGGTATCAGTCGACGAGGCAATGTCTATCTGCGCCAGCTTTTGATCCATGGGGCGCGTGCGGCACTGCCGTCTCTGTCCAAAGCCGATACAGCCATAGGCCAATGGCTGCGCGGTCTTCTGGCGCGATCACACCACAACGTTGCTGTCGTGGCGCTGGCCGCAAAGCTCGCTCGGATCGCTTGGGCAGTCTTGCGAAGAGGCACGAGCTTTGAGCCGACGAGGCTGAGTAACGCTTGAGGATCGGATCCGGGCGCCCGGCAACAGAGGCCGGGTGATCCAAGCCTATTCTGCGAGAGGGAATTGAGATGGCCTGACGGTTGACCGGCGTTCCGTAATCCTGGTCGAAAAATGCGGCTCGATCGAAGTCGACATGCTTATGAGGAACGGGACGCGCGGATCTCCATCTTGGCGGCGGCTGCTTGGCCGACATGCCGGATACGTTTTTGCAGACCGCTATCAGGACCAACAAAACTCTTGCAGACGGGGCGGGCCATACGTTTTTAAAGAGCCGGTTCTCGAGGGTGGCTTCGGCAAAGGTCTCTTTGAGCGCCATCGCTTCGACGCGCAACTCCTCGACCTCGGGACTTGTCGCCTGTCGCGCCGTGTCGCCGGCCAGACGCTTCTTGCCCGCCTCAAAGAAGTCCTTCGACCAACTATAGTAGAGGCTTGTCGCGATACCTTCTCGTCGGCAAGGTTCGGCGATGCTGCCCTCCCCACGCAACCCTTAAAGGACGATGCGGATCTTCTCCTCCGACGAATGGTGCTTTCGAGCCCGTCGGCGGATGTCTTTCACGACCTGCGTTGCCGATCGTGCCTGTGGTCCGGGCTTGCCGTCTCATCTCCACTCCTTGGCGGTTACGAGGAGCCAAAACCCTCCGCTACGAAATCACTCCAAATGTCCCATGGCCGCTGACGGCGGACAGAGACATGCCGACGTACCGAATGGCGCATCTACTTGCTCACAATTCGTATGTGTATGAATTTTTAGCAAGTAAATTCAATTTAAGCGCTAAATTGATCTACCACCTTCACGTTTCTTTTCGATTTTCAGTTCATCAGCAGCCCGCCGCAGCGTTGCAGACGTGATCCCTCGGGCCTCCGCATTTCTCTCAACCTCCTTCGACGGCTTGGCGCCCTTGTGTTTAGTCATCTCACGATGGGCATAAGAATGAAAATGGGCTCCAAGACTGACTGTTTGCAATCAGTCGGGAGCCCATCTCTAGCCGTTTCGGGTGAAGAGCACTACGGTATTATGATCAATACTGTCCGCCAGTCTGATCGCAGCTGTTCGTCTAGGCGCGTTAGGCCGCCTGCACAGATTGGATGAAACGATCAACCGCCAGCTTCACCTGTTTGGTTTCCGTGTCGGTCCGCTTTGCAGCATCGGTCACAGTTTCCACCGTGGCTGTCGAGCGCGTGGTCGCCTCATTCACCTGGGACATATTCGCAGAAACTTCTTCGGTACCGGAGGAGGCTTCCTGCATGTTGCGGGTGATCTCCGCAGTGGCTGCCTTCTGCTGTTCCACGGCAGCAGAAATTGCCGCAGATATTTCGTTAACATCGTCAATGCTGGTGACAATCTTTTTCGCTGCACCCACCGACGTTTCGCAAGCTTGGCGCACCTGCTCGATCTTTTCGGAGATTTCTTCCGTGGCCTTACCCGTCGCTTCAGCAAGGTTTTTTACCTCCGATGCCACGACGGCGAACCCTTTACCGGCATCGCCAGCACGGGCGGCCTCGATGGTCGCGTTCAGCGCCAGGAGGTTGGTCTGGTCGGAAATGTCACGGATAAGGTCGACCACTTGAGAAATTGCGTCGGACTGCTTGTGCAATTCTTCCATGGACGTACGCATATCTCGCGCCCGGCTCGACGTATCGCCAACCGTGCTGTTTGCGCGGACCACCTGGCTGACGATTTCGGCGAAGGAGGCATCCATTTCCTCAGCCGCCGCCGAGACGCTCTGAACGTTTGCCGAAGCCTGCTCCGATACCTCGTTGGCGCTGTTGCTGCGGTCTTGGGTTTCACGAGAGAGTTGCGCGAGGATTTCCGCAGAGTCGGTCAACTCTTCGGACACGCCGCTGAGGGATGACAGCCTGCTGTCGATTTGCTTGCGGAACTCTGAAATAGCCCGCTCCGTGGCCTCCGACCGGCGCATCCGTTCAGCTTGAGCCCGTGCCTCTTCTTCTTCCATCTGGCGAGTCTTGACCATGTTGTCTTTGAAGACTTGGACCGCGCGCGCCATGTCGCCGACCTCATCTTTGCCGTCCGTCGATGGAACGTCCACTTCAAGATTGCCGTTGGAGAGCTCCGCCATGGCGTCCGTCAGCCCTTGGACCGGACGTGTGATACTCCGCCCGATGACAATGGCTAGGATCAAGCTGAGCGCGATGGATACACCGGCAATCGAAATCAAGACGATCAGCGAAAACTGCGCACCGGTCTGCAATTCTGGACCAATTCGGTCTTGGACTTCTTTGTTGGCGAGCTTCTTTTCTTCAACGATCGCGGCTACTTCAGGACCAATTCGATCAAGTGTACCAGTGATGACTTCATTTCTATTCAAGATTGTATCATAGACATTTTTCATCATCTCATCATACGTGGAAAGATCTTGGATCAGGGAGTTGACCAGCGAACGGTCGACACCGCCTACAACGGTGCGCAGTTGGGTTACCGCGTCATTTTCGAAGCCATGGGCCACTTCAAGGTCTTCTGGGCTATTGTTGAGAAGAAACTTAAACGCGGCGAGCCTCATCGACATGATGTCTTTCTTGGCTCGAGCCAATGCTTGAGAGTTTGAGTGATTTGCGCTCGACGTCGCACTTTCAAACAGCTTTTCAACGTTCTTCGCTGCACGTGGACCCACTTCGTCCATCACGGCAACATACTCGTTGCGCTTCTGCTGAAATGCGACGACGCGCTCAAACGCCTCGCCATATTCAACCATTTTTTCGCGCATCTCATCAAACAGAACGCGATTTTCCGGCAACATCGCCATGCCTTCGGTCTCTTCGAAGAGATCCATGGCTTTGGCGTGCCGCTCGCGGACCGTGGCGGTCCACGCGTCAGATCCGGTCTTGATGAAGTCTTTGACGCCAAGGCGCGTCATGAGAACGTTGGCCTGGATCCGGCCAATTTGGTTCGTGTTGATCGCCTTTTCGCGATACGTCGTGACGCCGGTAAGCGTCTGATAGGTCTGCATTCCAACGACCACAGCTAGAATGACGAGTAGCACGAGAACCGCACCAAACGCGCCATAAAGCCGAGTGCCAATTTTCAAGTTCGACATCACAATCCGCCCCACATAACGATTCGACGCCGACTAGACGCCTCCACGATGATCCCTAGCGAAAGATGCTTGTCCGGGGCTGCGCGGAATTTGAGGCTGCGCGGGGGTTTTAGATACCAGTTTTATCATCATCGAACGTCGCAAAAGAATGATCGGCTTGATGATGCTGTAAAGGCAAAAGTATAGGGTGTTGATCTCACCCAATCAGAAGGATCAACGCTCTAACCAACCAGTGCTTCTGTGAGCGCCGAGGCAGGGTCGGCAAGATCACCAATGACATCGAAATGGTGCCGGTCTGGCGCCTCCACATGGCGCACCGAACGCGCCAACCCCTCCCAGATGAGGGCAAGCAAGCAGGTCTGACGCCGCAACTCCGGACGCTCCCCGTCTCCTACCCAAGCCACAATGTCGATGTCAGCGGGCTCGCCAAGCACCGGGCTTTCCTGCCGCGCTTCCACAAGATCAAGGCAGAGCGTTTCGTTCATTTTCGTCGCCAAGATGGGACGCAGATCGCTAAGGGCTGATATGGGAACCACTTTGTCGATCCGTTCGCGCACCGGGCTTGAAACAGGCGCGTCCGTGCATGCCATACGCGCGGCGAGGTGGCCGCCGGCGGAATGGCCGGTTAACCTGATGGGCCCATCGATCCTTTGGCCGGCATGGGAAATGGCCGCGCCGATGGACCGGACGATCGCACCGATGCGCACCTGCGGGCAGAGGGGATAGCTCGGCACAGCCACGGCAAAGCCATGGGCCATCGGACCGGCGCTCAAATGGGACCAGTAGGATTTGTCGAGCGCCATCCAATAACCACCGTGGATGAACACAGCGAGCCCGCGGGGTTTTTCCGGTGAGAATAGGTCATAGCGCTCTCGGGGGTCCTCGCCGTAGGGCACATCCAGTTCGCCCACGATACGATCGCGAAACGCCTGCGCCAGCTCCGCCCACCGGCCCCGGTAGGCCCCCGCGTCCGGAATATAGGCGCCGTTCTCAAAGGCCCTGTCCTGCGGTGTGTCGAGCGGCAAGGACCCTACTCCGCCGCCGCCTTTACGGGCGCATCAAGGCTCGCGACGGTTTTGAGCGCGCCCTCTAGGGCCGTACCCGCCTCGTCCATGAGTGCCGCCTCGCGCAGGCGTCGCAGCCAGTCCGCACCATCGTTCCGCACCTCCAGGAGCGGCAAGGCGGCTAGCACACGGTCAAACTTGGAAAGACCACGGGCATGGGTGTCGCTATAGCCTTTGATGAGCCGGCGGCACGCCAGAACTTCGGATGCAAGCTGCGGATCCGTAGCGGCGACGCGCATCGCAGTTTTCAGCCACCCGTCGACGTGGGCTATTTCGATGCGATGGCGCAGGAGACGCCGGCGGATCGGTCGCAAAGAGGCAATGACGTAAAGCGGTAAGAAGCCGCGCAGCCGATCGGTTCGCACCCGGCGTCCGCGGTTCACCAGCCGATCCACCAGCCGGGCCAGGCGCGGCCGACCCTCGATGAAACCGCCAAGGCTCGCCGGCAGAAGGCCGATGATTTCGGTCCCCCGCGGATGCATATACTCGGTCACATTGAGGACGAGGTCGCCGCTGGCACCCACCTCGTTCCGAACCCTCGTGATCCGGGTACTGCGCGTCTTAAGATCAGCAACGCGGATGACGTCATCATAGGCGAGCGCGTTGGCAATGTATTTTGCGGCGCTGGCGGCAAGGTCGCCATGGAAGGGCGCTCGGCCAGACGTTGCTTCGACGCGATCAAGATACTCTTCACCGTAACGAAGGTCCTGAAAATCCACCACTTTCCTGAGGCCAAGCCGGGCCATTTCTTGGGCTTGTGGGGGCAATTCCTCGATTCGCTTCAGAAGAACATCGTAGGCTTCTTCCTGGACTGGCGGACCAAGAGGGCGGTGCTCAGCGCGCTCCTTGGAACCGTCTTTCGGGGATGGCTTGATGCTCGACGGGTCGCCGCGAACCGCATCGTAGCCGGCGGCAAACGCCTTAAGGCTCGCGCTTACTCCCTTGCCCGATGCCCTGATCGTTGCCTCGAAGGCGTCTCGCTTGAAAGGCAGGACACCGCTTCCCCCAAGGGCGCCGAAAAGGCTCGCGGAAATCACCGATCCATTGGTGAGGGCAAGGCGATTGAAATCGGCACAGTGGAAGTGCATGGCGGCTTCGTGGGCTGCGTCCAGAATCGGCTTGTCGTCGAGGATGCCGGAGCCGGGAGCGATTTTCTCCACCACCGCGTAGGCCCGATGGGTGGACGCAATCAACGTGGTGCGATCCGGCGTGACGAACCCGCGCTGGACGGCCCGGCCGGCCTCCATGAGTTCGCCAGCAAGCACGATGTCCACATCACCGGCGGCAGGCATGAGGGAGAAAATCGGCTCGCGATCGGACCGCGGCACCATCTCTATATAGTAAATCGTCGCGCCGGTGCGCTGGGCGACACCGGGGACCGATGTGGATTGCGCCACGTAGCCGGCGGCTTCGGCAAGCTTGATGATCCACTGGGTGACGACGCCACCACCCTGGCCCCCGAGGGCCATAATGGCGATCTTGATGCAGCCGTCCATGGTGCTGGCAAGTTCTGGGGCTGCGCTACCGCCGACGTGAATGTTCATGGTGGCCCCCTACTCTGCAGCGATCGCGGAGCCGGCGATCTCAGGCGCGAACCCCAAACGGCGACGCTCCCGTCGCCGCTGGAGCCTGCCGATAATCGACGTCCGCAGCCGGGCGAGGAATGCCTCCCATCGGCTCGGATTGTGAACGAGATCGGCTTGGTAAAAGGACGGACAGAGCACAGCCGCCTCCGCCACCTCGCCGCAGTTGCCACAGCCGACGCAGGACGAGTCGATGGCTGCCACAGGATCGTCCCGCAGAGGATCGTCAAGCTTCTTCAACGAGAGCGACGGGCAGCCCGAGAGGCGAATACAGGCGTGATCGCCTGTGCAAACATCCTCGTCGACACCAAAGCGCGGCTTCACCATGCGCCTGCCATCGGCGATCGCCTTGGCGATCTTCGGCTTTTCGCGGCGCTGCTTGTTGAGCATGCACTCCGACGACGCGACGATCACCTTCGGCCCTGTCGCGGTGGTGGTGAGCGCCTCCTTAAACGTGTCGCGCAGCTTGCCCACGTCGTAGGTGCGGTCGATCTGGCGGACCCAATCGACGCCCATGCCGCGCACCGCCTTGGCGATGGGGTGTTTGGTGGACTTACTCTTGTTGTCAGCCCGGGAGGACAGGATGTCTTGGCCTCCGGTGGCGGCGGAATAGTAGTTGTCCACCACAAGGATCACGCCGTCCTGCTCGTTGAAGACCGCGTTGCCGACGCCTGAGGTCAGCCCGTTATGCCAAAAGCCACCGTCGCCCATGATGGCAATGGGGCGCTTGTCCGCCTTCACGTTAAACGCACTGGCCGACGCCGGACCAAGGCCATACCCCATGGTGGTCGCGCCGATGTTGAAGGGCGGCAGGATGGAAAAGAGGTGGCAGCCGATGTCGGCGGCGATGTGGTGCTCGCCCAGTTCCTTTTCCACCAGCTTCATGGCTGCAAAAACGGGCCGTTCCGGGCAGCCGGTGCAAAACCCCGGGGGCCGCACCGGTACTTTCCCCGCTAGGTCTGGAAGCTCGATGCGCTCATCAGGGTTGTTGGGAGAACGCTCCGCATCGGGAAGCAGCTCTGGGGAGTGGGCACGCAAAAACCCCGTAAGCCCGGACAACATCACCGCACCGGTGTACTCGCCAGCCATGGGAAGAAAGTCCTTGCCCGCAAGGCGCGCTGTTCCGCCGGCCTTATAGAGAATGTCGCCCACCGCCTGCTCGATGTGGTCCGGCTGCCCCTCCTCCACGACCAGAACCGCATCCTTGCCCTCGGCAAACTCTGCAATTTCATCGCGCACCAGCGGATAGGTGACGTTGAGGCAGTGGATGGGCACGTTGCTGTCGCCATAGAGGTTGGCGAGGCCGAGGCGCTGCAGGGCGCGGATGACGTTGTTGAACATGCCGCCCTGGCAAATGATGCCGACGCGGCCCTGCGAGGGCCCAAAGTGCTCGTTGAGGCCCCTTTCCTGGATGAATTTCATGGCCGCAGGCCAGCGCTTTTTGATCTTTTCCTGCTCGTGGCCGAAGGAGGCAGGCGGCAAGACGATACGTTCGGTTTCGCGCTGGGGGTTATTGAGGGCATCGGCCACTGTCATGGGCGGCCGCTGGTTGTCCTTGGCAATGAAACGGCCGTGGACATGGCAGGCCCTGATGCGCACTTCGAGCATTACGGGCGTATTGGTGGCCTCCGACAGCTCGAACCCGTCCTCCACCGCCTTTACGATCGAAGGAAGGTTCGGTCGCGGATCGAGGAGCCAGATCTGGCTCTTCATGGCGAAGGCGTGGCTGCGCTCCTGCATGATGGAAGAGCCTTCACCGTAGTCTTCGCCGACGATGACGAGGGCGCCGCCCTTCACGCCGCCTGAGGAAAGGTTGGCGAGGGCGTCCGAAGCCACGTTGGTGCCGACGGTGGACTTGAAGGCACATGCGCCGCGGATGGGATAGTGCACCGATGCCGCAAGGGTTGCGGCTGCCGCGGCCTCGCTGGCGGAGGCCTCCAGATGCACGCCGAGGTCCTCCATGATGTCCTCGGCATCGGCGAGCACGTCCATGAGGTGGCTGATGGGCGCGCCCTGGTAGCCGGCCACATAGCCGACGCCGCATTCCAGCAACGCCTTGGTAATCGCCAGGATGCCCTCGCCGCGGAACTCCTCCCCCGCGCCGATTTTGAGCTGCTGAACCTCCTTCGCGAATGACCGTTCCGCCATGGCACCCGCCCCCGCACCGTTCATTACCCACGGGCAGATCTATCCATATGCATAGATCTATCTCGCGAAACGTAGCGTCCGCGGGGCCTTCGGGCTACCCACCATAGAAGAAAATTTTGAAAGGTTCTTAGAAAGGCCCGCTGAATTTCGCCATGTCCAGGGAGCCGTCGCTCGATCCCTCGCCGAGCGCATTGATCCGCCGGGCCTCACCCAAGCGGATTTGAGCGGCGCTTCTTTGCCAGCGCCGCCCAACAATTTCATCGACTTAAGGGAAGACGGCGAGTTGCTTCAGCCCCATGCTTTCATCCCAACCGAGCATGGCGTTCATATTTTGAACCGCCTGACCCGATGCGCCCTTGATGAGATTGTCGGTGGTGGACATGACCACCACACGGTCCTCCCGCCGATCCTGAGCGACCCCGATTCGCGTATAGTTGGAGCCGCGCACGTGGCGGGTGTGCGGTGCCTCACCCAGGGGAAGCACAGTGACGAAGGGTTCCGCGCTATAGGTGTCAGCGAGCACCTGGTGGATTTGGGAAGCCTCGCCTTCGCCATAGATGGTGGCATAGATCCCGCGGTTCATCGGCGCGAGATGGGGGGCGAAGGTGACCTTCACTTCCCGACCAGCGGCGATTGCCAGCTCTTGGTCGAATTCGGCCGTGTGTCGATGGGCGCCGATGGCGTAGGCGTGAAGGCCTTCGGATACCTCCGAAAAGAGCATCCCCACCTTGGCGGCGCGCCCTGCCCCGGTCATGCCCGTCTTGCTATCGACGATGATAGAATCAAGACCGATCGCACCCGCAGCCACCAGTGGATACAGCGGCAACAGTCCCGTTGTCGTGTGGCAGCCCGGGTTGGCCACAAGCCGCGCCTGGCTGACCGCTTCGCGATGAATTTCGGTGAGACCGTACACCGCCTCTTTTTGAAGCGATGTCGCCCGATGGGGATGGCCATACCAGTGGGCATAGGCATCGGGATCTTTGAGTCGGAAATCGGCGGATATGTCGATGACCTTGAGGGACGGCCGGGCCGCAATGGCCGCCGCAATCACCTCTTGGGTGGTGCCGTGGGGCAGCGCGCAAAACAGGACATCGATGTCCGACAGGTCAATGTCAGCGATTTTTTGCAGATGCGGCAGGTCAAGGGCCGAGAACTGCGGGAACACGTCCGCCATCGGCCGGCCGGCGTTGCTCTCCGCCGACAGGGCACGGATGCGGGCTTCCGGATGGCGCACCAACAATCGGATCAGCTCTGCTCCGGTGTAACCGGATGCGCCGAAGATCGCGATGTTAACTGCCATGGGACCCTCCATGCCTTTCTGTGTTTCGAGGGGTTTTCACAATAAAAAGCCCGGCGCGCGGACGGAAATGTACCGTCCACGTGCCAGGCAAAGGGGCCGGCCGAGGCCGGCGAGAGTTATCGCTTAGAAAACTGGAACGAACGACGGGCTTTGCGCTTGCCGTACTTTTTGCGTTCCACCACGCGGCTGTCGCGGGTGAGGAAACCGACGCGCTTCAAAATTCCCCGAAGGTCCGGCTCGTAGTGGGTGAGCGCCTTGGAAATTCCGTGCCGCACCGCGCCAGCCTGACCAGATAGGCCGCCGCCGGACACCGTGGCGACAATGTCAAATTGGCCATCGCGAGAGGCGACGAGGAGTGGCTGGCGGATCACCATCTGGAGAACCGGCCGCGCGAAATATTCGTCGTACGACTTCTTGTTCACGGTTATGCGGCCGGTGCCCGGCTTTACCCAAACCCGCGCCACCGCATCCTTGCGCTTGCCGGTGGCGTACGCGCGCCCATGGGCATCGAGCTTTTGAACGTGGACCGGAGCCTGCTGCGCCTCACTGGAGCCGGCATCGCCTTGCCCCAGGGCTGCACCCAGCTCTTCTAAAGACTGAACGGTATCGCTCACTCTGCCCTCACATTCTTCTTGTTCTGGGCCCCCACATCGATGGCCACAGGCTGCTGCGCTTCATGGGGGTGATCCGATCCCGCATAAACGCGAAGATTCTTCATTTGCTGACGACCCAGCGGACCACGCGGCATCATGCGCTTGACCGCAGCTTCGATGACCCGCTCCGGAAAGCGTCCTTCAAGGAGTTGCTTAGCGGTCCGCTCCTTGATGCCGCCCGGATGACCGGTGTGTTTATAATAGGTCTGCTGCTCGGTCTTGCGGCCCGTGAAGCGGACTTTTTCTGCATTGATGACAATAACGTTGTCACCACAGTCCACATGGGGCGTGAAGATGGGCTTGTGTTTACCGCGCAGCCGCAACGCGATTTGGGAGGCAAGACGCCCGACCACCAAATTGGTCGCATCTATCACCACCCATTGCTTTTCAATCTCCGCAGGCTTTGCGGATACGGTCACCATAGGTCGACACCATGTGCGTAAGGAAAGGCTGCGCCGCAACATTACTGTGCGCGCCGCAGCCATATGCCCACCTCCGGAACCAACGTCAATAACTTTCTTGAAAGCCTATTAATTACAGACGACTAAGATAGCGGTATTATGATACCACTACTCGCGGTGCCGAGCTATCTCCGGCTGGATGCGATCAGCCCATGGGGCGGCGATATAGGTGTGCGCCGACCGATGACGCCTGCGGTCAAGCGCACGGTTCGCGGGCACCTTTGGCCTGCGGCGCGCCCTTTCTCGCATCGCGCTGACAGCATCCATGGAAAGGGGTAAGGACAAACCCCACTCCAAATCCTCTGTGGTGATTCCGATGTCGTCCAACTGCCAGGGTTCCAGAGACATCAACGCCCGAAACGTTTGCCGGCGCACATAACCTTCGTGAAGCTGACGCATCGAAGAGACCGCCGCCGATAGCCAAGTGCCGAGGGCGCTCCGTCCTGCGCGATGCCCCGGCTCCCATGTCAAATGTGCCATGACCAATCCTCCATTGACTGGAGAGGAACATGGTCGCTAGACACTGTTCAGTCGAACGAATTGATTTGATCCGATCGATCAACGTTGTTGAACAATGGAATCGTCCGATGCAGCCAGCTGTCGTGGATACTGATCTCATCCGTACCTTTGTGGCCGTTTGCGACGCCGGGAGCTTTCGGGGTGCGGCCGACCGGGTGCACCGCACACCCTCTGCGATCAGTATGCAGATGGCAAAGCTTGAAGATCAGGTGAGTGCTGAACTCTTCCGCAAAGACGGCCGTTCCGTGAAGCTGAGCGCAGTGGGTGAAGAGTTCTTGGGTTATGCTCGCCGGATCCTGTCGCTTCAGGAGGAGGCATTGGCTCGGGTGGCGCGGCCCAAGCTCAGCGGGATGGTGCGCTTCGGTGCGCCCGACGACTATGAGCTTGGCATGCTCACTGACGCCCTGCCGCGGTTCACGCGCCTTTGTCCGGACGCGGAAATTGAAGTCCACCTCAACACCAGCATGGAACTTCTCAGCCTTGTCGAAGCCGGCAATATCGACCTTGCCCTCTTGGAGGTGACGTCGGTGCCAAGGCGCGATCCTGGTGAAATCGTCCGTGCCGAACCGCTGGTGTGGCTCGGCTGCGAAGGGGGCACAGCGAAGCTGCGCCGACCTCTTCCGCTGGCCCTTCCGGGGAAGAACTGCCATTGGCGCCACGCCGCCCTCGACGCACTAGAGCGTTCCGGGGTTGCCTACCGGATGGCCTATAGTTGCAAGTATAGTCACGGTCAGGTGGGGGCGCTCCAGGCGGACCTTGCCGTCTCCGCACTCCCTGCCAGCTATAATGCGCCTGGGCTTGAACGCATTGCACCGGAGGTGGGTTTACCGCGGCTCGGCACCGTCAGCGTTTCCCTCGCAGTCGCTCCCGAAGCCGATGACACTGCCCGCGCCCTTGCGGAGATATTGCGCGAGAATGCCACTCAGTCGGCCGCAGTGGGCATTGCGTAGGTCATCGTCGTATGGGCAAGCGTTTTGCCACCGAGCGATAGCGCCTCGCCCACGATGACGCTGAGGCGGCGACCCGGCTTGATGACTTCGGCGGTTTGAATGATCGGTTCACCCGGGGGTGCTGACCGGAGGAAGGAAACGTTGAGATTGGACGTGACAGCCATCTTGGCATCAGCGTTGATTGCCAACAGCGCCACATAGGCCGCCGCATCCGCCAACATCATCAGCGTTGGCCCAGAAATCACGTTGCCCGGGCGCAGGTGCCGGTCGTCAGGCGAAAGTCGCAGCCGCGCCTCTCCGGCACCGACATGCTCGATCGATAGGGCGTCACAGGCAAAGGCCTGGGGGAACGCTTCCAGAAGATAGGCCTCGATCTCCGCAGGCGTCATCGTACCCCCTCATCCGTCAGTTTTTCCGGCTTTGATGCGCGGCAAGTCGCGTCCGATGACCTGCTAGATGTGCAAGCCATCACCGTTGTTCACGCTAGCAAGCGGCAAGAACTCCCACCTTTTCGCCACCCACCCCGGTCAGTTCTTTTGGTGGGACACCAAAAAGCGACGTTCTTCCGGAGCCGACACCTTTTTAAGCCCGGGCAGCGCTTGATGGGTCAAGGGCAAAGAGCGAAGCGTCCCTTGAGGCATCAGGCGCTGCGCGGGATGATCGATCAAGGCGGGAGTGTTTTGGCACAGTACCCAGCGGTCGCGCTGATACGAACAACCGTCTTGGAAACGACAGTTAGAGCGCTCAGACACCAGCGGTGATCGGGACAAAGCTGATGCCAATTTGCAGCGCGACGACAGCGCCTCGCTTTGCGAGTGGGAGGGTGCGCACAATTGCACTTGGCCTTGTCAGATTGGCGGGGTCCATTGACACCTGCGGAGTGGGAGGATTGTGTCTGCGCCATGGACGCAAGTGTTCCCCCTTACGTGCGCGTGACGGACGACGGCGGTGTTCGCACCATTACGCTCAACCGCCCGGCGCAGCGCAATCTGCTGACGCGCGAAATGATCGCCGCCCTCTCCGATGCCCTCGACGCGCCGGCGGCTCGGGTCATCGTCATTGCCAGCGAAGGTCCGGCCTTTTGCGTCGGCCATGACATGAAAGAGATGGCCGCCCACCACAGCGACAAGGATGGCGGTCGCGCCTACTTCACCGAGCTCTTCGCCGAGTGCGGCGCCTTGATGGGCAAAATCGCCAAGGTGCCCCAACCGGTGATCGCATCGGTGCACTCCACCGCCGTGGCAGCCGGATGCCAGCTGGTGGCCGCATGCGACCTTGCCATTGCTGCCGACAACGTGTCGTTCGGCACCACCGGCGTCACTTTTGGCCTCTATTGCTCCACACCCGCGGTGCCCCTCACCCGCTCTGTCGCCGCCAAGCACGCGGCGGAAATGTTGATGACGGGCGAACTTGTGAATGCGGCACACGCCGAACGTATCGGCCTTATCAATCGCGCCGTGCCCGCCCAAGAACTGGGTGCGGAGGTCGCCGCGTTGGCGGCGCGCATTGCGGCCCACTCCCCCGCCGTGGTGGCGCTGGGGAAGGGCAGCGTTACCAGGACGCGCGGCCTTTCCCTGGACGAGGCCTATGCCCTCGCCGCAGAAGCCATGGTGGAAAACCTCCTCCTGGAGGACGGGCGAGAGGGCCTCGCGGCCTTCGCAGAAAAGCGACCCGGCGTCTGGCGCAATCTACCGGGTGACAAGTCCACCGTCTGGAACGAGCGGTACGCCACCCACACGAACCCATTTGGGGACGCACCCAATGCCTACCTTGCCGCGGTAACGTCGCGCCTGCCTGAAGGGCGCGCATTCTTCGCCGCGGATGGGGAAGGCCGCAATGCACGCCACCTCGCCTCAAAGGGTTGGACTGTGACCATGAACGACATGTCCTGGGTCGCCGCCGACCATGCAAGGACGCGGGCCCAGAGGGCCGGCCTGACCATCGCGGTGCGAGAGGGAAACCTTGTGGTGGAGCCTCCGGAAGCCGACCGCTACGACGTAGTGGGGGCGTTCTATCTCCATCTTCCGCCGAACGAGCGCAGGGCCGTCCACGCCCATCTCGCTCGCGCCCTCGCCCCTGGTGGCGTGCTCGTCATCGAAGCGTTTTCCAAGGCGCAGATTGGCTATCGCGAGCGCTATCAGTCGGGTGGCCCCAGTAAACTTGAGGCTCTCTACAGTGCAGAGGATCTGCGCGAAGATTTTGCCGGCCTCGTTCCCCTCGAACTTGAGGAGACGGAGACCGAGCTCGCCGAGGGAACATTCCACAGCGGACCTGCGGCGGTGGTGCGCGGTCTTTTCCAGCGCGCGCCATGAACCACGATCGCTACGATGACACGCTCATCTCCGATGTCTTGAACGGCGTGCGCACAGTCGCCATCGTCGGCGCGTCGGCAAACGAAGTCCGGCCATCCTACTTCGTGCTAAAATACCTCGTCGCCAAAGGGTTTGAGGTCTACCCCATCAATCCGGGGCGCGCCGGGGACACCATCGCGGGTCGTCCCTGTTTTGCGCGGCTCGCCGACGTTGCCGTTCCGCTGGACATGGTGGATGTCTTCCGCGCGGCCGACAATTTACCGGCCGTGGTCGATGAGGTCCTGGCGCTCGATCCTCTACCGCGGGTGCTCTGGTTTCAATTGGGTGTTCGCAACGACGAGGTGGCAACGCGAGCCGAAGCGGCCGGGCTTACGGTGATCCAAAACCGCTGCCCAAAAATCGAATATGGCCGGCTCTCGGGAGAAATTTCTTGGGCTGGGGTGAACTCGCGCCGGGTGAGCGCGCGGCGCCCGGCGCGAATGGCGGGGTTTCAACGGCTTGGCATCGCGAAGAACGATTAACCGCCCGCTAGTGGGTAGTTTACCGGGCCGGGTGGTAACGCCTTGGGGCCGGACTGAACCAAAGATCGATAAGAGCGCGAGGGCCCTCAGCTCCTCGAATAGGTAGAAAAGCGCCGGTTGGGAGCAAGAGCTATGCGTTGTCTCATCGTAGGAGGGACCGGCTTCCTCGGCGGGGCGATCGCAGACGCTGCCGCCCAACGCGGCCATGACGTCACGATCCTGTCGCGCGGCAGCACGGTGCGGCGCTCACTCGGCGGCGCGGAGGTGCTTCGGGCTGACCGATACGGCGATCTCAGTGGCCTCAACGAGCGGCACTTTGATTGGGTCTTCGATTCTTGCGCATACACGCCCGATGCGGTGAACCGCGTTCTCGATGCCCTCGGAACGACTTTTGCCCGCTACGTGATGATATCGTCGATTTCCGTCTACGGCACCTTCGCCAAGTTGGGCTTGACCGAAGACGATGCGGCCCCGAAGCCCACCGAGGCCGACCTTTCATTGGCAAGGACCGTTGCGCAGGAGAAGCGGGGGTCGGCGCTTTCCTACGGTGCATCCTACGGACCGCTGAAACGCGGGTGCGAGGTTGCGGCCATGACAATGGCCGGCGAGCGGGCAAGCGTTCTGCGGGCCGGGCAGTTGATCGGCGCCGGCGACTATACGGACCGGCTCACCTGGTGGGTCCGGCGGATCGACGAGGCACGTGGCGACCGTGTGCGGGTGCCAGCGCCCGCCCCGGCGGATCGAGCCGTTCAACTCATCGACGTGCGCGATGTGGCCGACTTCGCACTCCTTTGCGCTGAGGAAGATCTCGGCGGGGTCTGGAACGTCACCGGTCGCCCGAAACCGTTTTTCGAACTTCTTGCCGAAACTCTAACCGTTGCCGGGACGCAACCCGACATTTGCTGGGTCGATGAGGCTCGAATTTTGGAAGCGGGCATCGTCCCTTGGACGGAGTTTCCGCTGATGGCGCCGGCAACACCTCGGTTCCGACACTTTCTCGAAGTGGACACGGAACGGGCTCGCCGGTCCGGGCTGGAGTGCAGGCCGTTGGCGCAAACGTTGGAGCCACTCCTTGCATGGGATCGCAAGCGTCGGGATGTGCCTTTGAAATGCGGGATCAACGATAGCCAGGAAAAGGCTTTGCTTGGCTGATCGCCCCAGGGCGGCGCCAACTTCAGGAGCAGCGTTCGCAGGGCGGAATTGGCGACCTGAAACGATGCACTGCTTGCCAAACGCATGGCCAATTTCAGCCGCGCCGAGGCCGTCATATCGGTCGCGGCGAGGATTGAAACGCTCTAAACTCAAAAGGGCGAGCATCTTGTCTGCGCCCAATTGGCCGCAGGATGCTCTAGCCACGCTCCTGCCGGCTGAAAGGACTAGATGGTCTTCGGAACAGATGGGCCTGGCGGGAGTGCCTCCGGCTCATGGGGCTCGATCAGCTCATCGAGGTCGATGGATGGAACCGGCGGCTCGCCGATGGTGGGTGGCACCTGCCACTCGAACGCGTCGAGCCGGCCAGTGACCGGTGAAATGGGCGCCCAGGCTGCAGCAATAACGCCATCGGCAATCCATTGCGGATCCTTTGGAGCGCGCACGGCTCGGGTAAGCCAGTGGCGGACGCGGCCTTCATCGCCGGGGGCTAGCGCTTCCAGCTCAGCCATCACGATGCAAACGCGCTGGGTTGGCCTGTCCTCGATGTGGTCGGAAAGCGCGTTGCGTGCGGTCTCGGGCTCCCGGGCGGAGAGGGCTGCACGGGCAAGACCGATGGCACTTTCCACATGGCTCGGCGCAAGGGCCGCTATGGTTTTTGCGCGCTTGAGGCGGACCTCGGCTCCCGGTGGCTCCAGGTCTAAGGCCGCGCGGAAAAGATCGGGGTGCGGTGCGCGTCGATAGGTTTCTTCAAGAATGGTCTCGGCTCGTTTTTGGTTTTGGGCCGCTGCAAGGGCGCTGGCCGCAAGGGCTGCCGGCACGAAATCTTTGGCAAGGTTGTGGGCTTCAAGGGCGTGCTCGCGGGCCGAAGTGTCGTCACCGGAAAGGGCCTGCGCGGTGAGCAGAACAGCGCGCAACCGCCGTTCGGCGGCATTGGCAAGTCCCTGCGCCCGCCCCGCCCGAGGCAGCAGGGCAAGCGCCTTGGCGAATTCTCCCGTAGCCGCCATGGCGGCGAAGGCTGCCTCCACGGCCCACGTCGCGTTTGGATCAGCGGCAAGGGCGCTTTCGGCGTGGACAAGGGCCGCCGCGTGGTCACCGGCACGCTGCGCTTCGACGGCAAGGCCGCGAAGACCCAGAACGCGGGTGTCAGGATCGTCGGTGAGCGCTGAAAAGTAACGTTCCGCGCTGGCGCGATTGCCCCGCATTTGGGCCGCCTGGGCGGCGAGAAACGTGGCGGCTGGGGCACTGGGAAGCTTTGCGAGCGCTTGGCCCGCTGCCTTCTCAGCGGCTTTCCCGTCACCGGCGCCCACGGCTACCAGACCCTTCGTGAGCCAGTCCCAACCGCGCTCCTTGCGCGCTTTGCGCTGGCGTTCCCGCAGGAGCGTCGGCAACCGCCAGAGGGATCGGACGATCTCAGCGACGATGAGCAAGCCAAGGGATGCACCAGCAGCTAGCGCAGCGGCTTCGGTGGTATCGATGGTGCCCCGTTCACCGAGCCAGTTGTAGCTGACCGTGCCCGGGTGATCGGCGAGCCATGTGGCAAGGGCGGCACCACCCAACAACATTCCCAGGAACAAGATGAGCCGCATCAACTGACTACACCGTTACGTCGGCGCGCAGACCATCTAGGGCGTCGAGCAACGCATCTTCCCTCGGGCGCGCAGCCACCACAGTCCTCACGTCTGACGATAGCTCGGCAACAACAGCCCGCGAGATTCCGGCGCACGGGACCATCGCCCAGGGTGAACCAGCGGCAAGGGATGCATAGATCCTGGCCGTTCGGGGCGAAAACAGGACCACGGCATCGGCGTCGACGGCGGCTGGAAGGGCGGTTGCCGGAACCATGCGGTAGACGATCCACCGTTCTGCATCCATGCCGGCGCTCCGCAGCCTTTCCACAAGTTCGCCGTGATGGTCGGCCCCGCAAATGTGGACCACGGGTTGCTTGGCGTCGCGCAGCAGCAGCGCCAGGAGGTCTTCGACGTTGCCATCTGCGCTCGCGACGCATTGGGCGCCGGCGGCCCGCGCTTCCTCAGCCGTTGCCTCCCCCACCGCAAAGATCGGAACCCCTGCAAGGCCGGGACGGCCCGCAAGCAATCTGGCCGCCGAACGGCTTGTGAGCGCGATCGCGCCGATACCTTCAGACCCACCCCAGCCATCGAGAGCGACCGGTTGGATCAGCGGCGCCTCCACCACGCCATAGCCCCGGCTCTCCAGCGCCCTCGCCGTCGAGGCCGCCTGGGGGCGGGGGCGTGTCAGCAGGACGGTGAAAGGCCCGCTCACAACCAGTTGGGAAAGAACGAGGGACCGAGACGCTCACGCAGCGCTCTGCCAGCCTCAAAGCCCAACTCAGCGGCATCGGCTGCGGGCCCGACAGTTGCGGTCTCCTCCACCTGCGCGCCATCGGTGGACGCCACCAGGCCAGATAGGCTCACCTCCTCGCCAGATACCGTGGCGAGGCCCGCAATGGGCGTGCGGCACGAGCCATCGAGCGCCGCCAGGAAACCGCGCTCAGCCGCCACCGCGGTTTCTGTTTCGCCATGGTTGATCTTATCGAGGAGCTCGATCATGCGGTCGTCGTCCCGGCGCATTTCCACCGCGATGGCCCCCTGCGCGAGCGCAGGCGGAAAGCGCTCAACGTCCAGGATTTCCGTTGCCACGTCTTCTTTGCCAAGCCGTTTGAGGCCCGCGAGCGCAAGAAGGGTTGCGGCGCACTCGCCCGCCTCCAGTTTGGAAAGGCGCGTTTGAACATTGCCGCGTAGTACAGCGCAGTTGAGGTCGGGCCTTGCTCGCTTCACCAGCGCCTGGCGCCGCAACGAGGCCGTGCCCACGACCGACCCCGGCGGCAGGTCGGCAAGGCCCACACCATCGCGGCCGATGAATGCGTCGCGCACATCCTCTCGCGGCAAAAACGCCCCCAAGGTGAGTGGCGCCGGCAGGATCGTCTCCAGGTCTTTGGCAGAGTGGACGGCACAATCGATTTGATCATCGATCATCGCCTGTTGGATCTCCTTCGTGAAAAGGCCTTTGCCCCCCACCTCCGACAGGGCGCGATCGAGAATCTGATCGCCCTTTGTCTTGATGACGATTATCTCGGTTTCCTCGGGCGCCACGCCGGCCTCGTCCTGAATGGCTTTTGCCACCATGTGAGCCTGGGCAAGGGCGAGAGGACTGCCGCGGGTGCCGATGCGGATTTTAGTCACGAAGGATCCGAATGAGTGGTGGAACTGGCGGGGGAGCATAGTGAAGCCGTCGCCGAGGCGGAAGCCTTGGTGCTGGGTATCGAAACAAGTTGCGACGAGTGCGCTGCTGCAGTCGTGGTTGGCCGGCCAGGTCGAGCGCGCATCTTGTCGGACGTGATCCTTAGCCAGACCGATTTGCATGAAGCCTTTGGCGGTGTGGTCCCGGAAATCGCCGCACGGGCCCACGGGGAAACGGTGGACAAGGTCGCCCGCGAAGCGCTCAGTCAGGCCGGCGTTGCCCTCGGCGACCTCACCGCGATCGCCGCCACCGTCGGACCCGGGCTACTGGGAGGGCTACTGGTGGGGGCCACTTTTGCCAAAGGCTTGGCGCAGGGGGCTGGACTACCCTTCGTCGCGGTGAACCATCTTGAAGCGCACGTTCTGACGGCCCGCCTCACGGATGACCTAAAATACCCGTTCTGCGTTGCGCTCTTGTCCGGGGGCCATGCTTTGCTGATTGCCGCGCTGGAAACAGGCCGCTACGTGCGACTGGGCGGCACCATCGACGATGCGGCAGGCGAAGCGTTCGACAAAACCGCAAAGCTGTTGGGGCTTTCCTATCCGGGGGGGCCAGCGGTGGAGCGGGCCGCAGCGGAGGGCGACGCGGAACGTTTTCAATTCCCGGTGCCGCTATCCAAGCGAGCGGGCTGCGACCTTTCCTTTGCCGGGCTGAAGACCGCGGTTCGCCTTGCCGCCCAGCGCACCGCGCCCCTCACCGAGGCGGATGTTGCCGACATCTGCGCATCCTTCCAGGGGGCCGTGGCAAGTCATCTCAGCCGCGCCGCCAAGCGAGCATTGGTGGAATTTCGGGACGTGGCGGGGGGGCCGGCCCGCGCGTTGGTGGCCGTCGGGGGCGTTGCGGCGAACACTGTCGTGCGCGACGCTTTGGGTAACGTGGCGGCGGATGATGGAGCCCGTTTTGTGGCGCCGCCGCTGCGTCTTTGCACCGACAACGGGGCCATGATCGCCTACGCCGCCATGGAAACGCGGGCCGCGGGCATCGCCATTGGCGCCGAAACCAGGGTGCGTTCGCGCTGGCCGTTGGATAGCAACGCCCCGGCGCTCATCGGGGCAGGCAAACGGGGCGCCAAAGCCTGAGTGCAGCCGAACTGCCTAGGCGCTATGTCTTTCCGGCGGAAGAAAGAAGGCAAAAACGCCAAGCGCCGGCAAAAACGCGCACACCTGAAAGACGAAACCGATACTCGTGGCGTCGGCTAGGACACCGAGAACGGCAGCGCCAATGCCCGCAATTCCAAACGCGAAGCCGAAAAATAGACCGGACAGCAGGCCAACCCGACCGGGCAAAAGGCTCTGGCCGTAGACGACAATTGCGGAAAAGGCTGAAGCATTCACGACACCAATGAGAAAGCTGAGCGCGGCTGTCCAGAAGAGATTTGCGTGGGGCAACATAAGTGTGAAGGGCAGCGTGCCGAGGATGGAAATGACCATGACCAGACGCCGCCCGTAACGATCGCCGATGGGGCCGCCAGCAAACGTGCCCGCCGCCACCGCCCCAAGAAACACGAACAGGAAGAGCTGCGAGTCTCTTACGGATACATCAAACTTTTCAATTAGATAGAATGTATAATAGCTGGTCAGTGACGCAAGATAGATAAATTTGGAGAAAGTGAGCACGCCAAGAACGCAAAGCACCAGCACCACACGGCGGGAAATCGGCGGCGGTGTTGTCCGGCGCGGAACGCCGGAAGCGGCGTGGCGCGCCTTCGCCCAGCTCCCCACCCTCCAAAGAACGATCATCGCAAGGAGCGCCAGAGCGCCAAACCAGACAACGCTGGGCTGCCCCAGCGGGAGTACGACAAACGCCGCGAGCAGGGGGCCGAGGGCGGTGCCGGCGTTGCCACCCACCTGAAAGATCGATTGTCCGAGCCCGTACTTCCCGCCAGACGCTGCGCGAGCGTTGCGTGACGATTCTGGGTGAAACACCGCCGAACCAAGCCCCACGCACATGGCCGCGATCACGAGGAACCAGAAACTCCCCGCATGGGCGATGAGGATGAGACCAATGAGGCTTGCCCCCATGCCGATGGCCGCCAGGCGGAACATCGGCCTTCGATCCGTGTAGAGCCCCACTCCAGGCTGGAGCAGACAAGCGGTAACCTGGAACGCGAAATGGATGATGCCGATCTCAGTGTAGCTGAGCGCGTAGTTGACTTGGAGCACCGGGTAGATGGCCGGTAGCAGCGACTGGATGGTGTCATTGAGGAGATGGCAAAGGCTGAGGGCAAACAACACCGAAAACGCAGTCCGGCCCGCTGTTTGCGGCGTTCCGGCGCCAGCGGCAGGGTTGGAAGCGGTGGACATGGTTTTCATTCGCCGCGGGCAAGGTGGGGCATCTGACCCCGGAAAACCGCGCCCGCAATGCGTTCATGGGGCGATGGCTTAGGGTTTGTCAGCCTTTGGAGACGACGTCGCAGCTGGCAATGGGCTGGGCGCATGGAATGCCCCTAGATGAAAGGTCGCGCAACAACGGAAATCAAACGTGCTGGCCGCCGTTGACGTGGATTTCCGAGCCCGAAATGTAGCTGGAAGGTGGATTGCAGAGGAAGAAAATGAGGTCCGCCACCTCAGACGTGGCGCCGAGCCTTCTGAGGGGAATGTCTTGGATCATGTCCTCTGTGCCGGGAGAGAGGATCGCGGTGTCTATCTCACCGGGCGCGATGGCGTTGACGCGAACGCCGAGGGGGCCAAAATCCGACGCCATCTCGCGCGTTAGCCCCGCCAGCGCCGCCTTTGAGGTGGCGTAGGATGTGCCGGCAAAGGGATGGACGCGGGTGCCGGCAATGGACGTCACATTCACCACCGACCCGGCGGCAGCTTCCAGTTCGTTGCGAAGCCCCCGGGCGAGCATGATCGGCGCAAAAAAATTCACCTGAAAGACGGTGCGCCACACATGCATGGGCGTCTCAATGGAATCGAGCCTGCGACCGCCGTCCCCTTTCGGGCTGATCCCGGCATTGTTCACCAGCGCATCGAGCTTGCTACCGTTGGCCTTCAGGCGATTTCGCATCTCGGCGATGGCGTTGCCCAGATTCTCCGGATCGGAGAGATCCACCTGGATGTGGTCTTCTTCCCCCGCTGGCCAGGGACACTTGTCACCGGCGAAGGGCTGTCGGGAGCAGGTGATGATACGCCACCCTGCGGTGGAAAACCGCTTTACTGTTGCGTGCCCAATGCCCCGACTTGCGCCGGTCAACACCAGCGTCTTGCGATCGTCCATGCCGCTCTCCGTCCTGGGCGGGCGCGGCTCACACCACGCGTTGGTCGTTTCGGCCGCCGGCAACCGTTGAGGTCGCGCTCGCCCGATGAGCGCGCTATTAGCACACTCCATGCTCACTTTTCCGATTTCCGATCATTCGGCCGCAACCGGCTTTGGCAACAACCCCCTCGACCGCATGTCGGAACGTCGCGACGACGACGCTTTCATCGCGTCCTTGCGCGATGATCCGACCGCTCGGGTGATCCTGTTTCAGGACGATCAGGTGTTGGTGAGCGAAGACGGCCAAACCATCCAGTCCCGGACCCACGCGGAGCGCCTCGGGGCGGATTGGCAGACCGCGCTCTTCCTGGGTCTTGATGCCGACGGGCCGCTCTTTGCAGCGCTCGTCAAGGTCGACGAGCCACCCCTCGGCCACGCCTTCGAGAACCTGCGGCCACTTGCCATTTCGGGACGGGTGCCAGAGCCCATCCTCGGCGCCATTGCCCAAGCGCGCGGCATTCTCGGGTGGCACTTACGGCACAAATTCTGCGCCAACTGCGGCGCCCCGACCACCCTCGGCCAGGCTGGCATGCGCCGGGACTGCGACCGTTGCGGCACGCATCATTTTCCCCGCACGGATCCGGTGGTGATCATGCTCGCGGTGGATGGCGAGCGTTGCCTTTTGGGCCGACAGAAGCGCTTCGTGCAGGGGGTCTACTCGTGCCTTGCCGGCTTCATGGAGCCCGGCGAGACCATAGAGGCCGCCGTTCGCAGAGAAATATGGGAGGAGGCGGGAGTGCGCACCGACCGGGTTCTTTACCACGCAAGCCAACCGTGGCCGTTTCCGTCTTCACTGATGATCGGCTGTTTTGCCCGAGCAACGTCAATAACTATCGATCCGCAGGATGCAGAGCTCGATGATGTACGCTGGTTCGATCGCGCAGACATACGCCCGATGCTCGAACAGCGGCACCCCACCTTCACGGCCCCGCCGCAGGTAGCCATCGCCTATCATCTTCTGGACGCCTACGCAGAGCACGGCGCCCCGGTGGTGGTGGGAGAGGAAGATTTTAAGATCCCTGCCTAGGCTGTAGGGCCACGCGACGAGCACGCCGTCAGGTTAAGATGGCGCCGGCTACGAAATTTTGGGCGCGCCAGTGAGTTGCGATGTTTTCACGGGGCGGCCATCGACGAAGGCTCATCCAGCTCCCGGAGCTGCTCGCGGCCCGGGGCGGCTTTGTATGTGCCCAAAATCCGCAGCTCGGCGGAGTGGAAGCGCAGCTCTTCCAAGGCGCGCGCCACATTTTCGTGTTCGGGGTGCCCCTCGATGTCGGCATAAAACATCGTTGCGTAAAACCGCCCGCCGAGCTGGTAGCTCTCGAGCTTCACCATATTGACGCCGTTGGTGGCAAACCCACCCATGGCCTTATAGAGCGAAGCTGGAACGTTCCGCACCCGGAAGAGCAGAGAGGTCATGGTCCGCACCGCGGGTGACACGGCTTCGGGCTCGGCAGCGACGATGACGAAGCGCGTGGTGTTATGGCTTTCGTCCTCGATATCGTTGGCCAGCACTTCAAGACCATAAATTTCGGCGGCAAGGCGCGACGCGATCGCCCCGCGGGTACGGTCGGCCGCCGCTGCCACTTCTCTGGCGGCTCCGGCTGTATCGGCGGCAACCACCGGCGACAGACCCATGGATCGAAGGTTCCTGCGGCATTGCCCGAGGGCTTGCACATGGCTGTGCACGGTGCGCAGGTCTTCCACGGCGACACCCGGCAGCGCCATCAGCTGATGATGGACGGGCAAAAAGTGCTCACCCACGAAGGACACTTTTGCCGACGGCAGGAGGGCATGAATGTCGGCAACCCGCCCCGCTACGGAATTTTCGATGGGGATCATCGCGTAGTGGGCAGTGCGCTGCTCGACGGCGGCGAAACAGTCCTCGAAGGTGGGCATGGGAACGGCGTTCGCGCTGCCAAACACCTCGCGCACGGCGATGTGGGAGTTGGCGCCGGGTTCGCCCTGGAAAACAATGTTTTGCGGTGTTTGCATGGGTCAGCGTGCGACAATGAGGGCGCACAGATGGCCCGAAAGGCGTGGCCAGGCAACCCTTTGTCGATCTTGCAACTGCGAGGATCGCGACGGCGGGGCAACGCCGCTTCGCAGCGCGGCGCGCTCGCAACGAATCCCACCGTGGGTGGTGCGACCGGTTTGCGCGGCAGCTTCGGCCCTGGGTTGGGTTGGGGTCGGAGCCCGGACCTTCTGGAAAAGTTTGGCTTTAACTTCTTTGGGTTGCCTCGCGCTGTGATGCGATCCGGTGACCCAATTGCTGGCGGGAGTTTCCCAGTCTATAGCTTGTCCGATTATAGAAAGGCGTGATGTTGCCATGGTGCGAACGCCACGGGATCGCAAAGGCGTGCCACAGCGTTGAACATGGGAACGAACCGGAGACCTGAGGCGTAATGGACTCGTTTGAGCTGAACAAGTTTCTCGGCGGCGCGTTGGCGGCGCTGGTGTTTGTGATGGGCCTGAGTGTCTTGTCCGACATCATTTTTGACGAGAAGGCGCTCTACGAGCCCGCATACGCCATCGCCATTGCCGAGCATGAAGATGAAATGAAGGACGAGGAGGAGGAAGAAACGCCCTTCGCCATCCTTCTGGCCTCCGCCGATCCGGCTGCGGGCGAGGCGTCGGCTCGGGTTTGCGTTGCGTGTCATTCGTTCGACGAGGGCGGCGCGAACGGGATCGGCCCCGCCCTCTACAACGTCGTCGGCCGTGACATTGGCGGCGGCGAGGGGTTCGGCTACTCGAGCGCGCTCACCACCTACGGCGAAGGCAAGACCTGGAACTACGAGGAATTGGACGGCTTCCTGGAAAATCCCACAGCCTGGATCAGCGGAACGATCATGGGCTACGCCGGGATCAAGGACCCGCAAGAGCGCGCCAATGTTGTGGCGTATATGAAGTCTGTTTCCCCAGACGCGCCGCCGTACCCAGAGCCCCCGGCACAGGAAAGCGAAGTTGCCGCGGTGGACGCCGGTGCAACGACCACCGACGCGAGTGCGGACGGTGATGCGCCCGAGGGAACAGAAGTTGCCGCCGTGGACACGGAAACGGCCACGGGAACCGGCGCTGGCACGGAGGCGGCTACGCCACCGCCTGGACAGGGGGATGCATTCCACCAGCTCGTTGCCTCCGCCGACCCGGCCGCTGGCGAGGCGGCGGCCGCCATTTGCATGGCCTGCCATTCGGCCGCGGAGGGCGAACCGGCGAAATTGGGCCCGAACCTTTACGGCGTCTACAACGCCCCGGTCGCTGGTGTGGACGGCTATGCCTATTCCGACGCCCTCACCGCCCACGGCGAGACTCTGGGGCGTTGGGGTCTGGATGGGCTGAACAGTTTCTTGGAAGCCCCCATGGACGTGGTCCAGGGAACGAAGATGGCTTTCCCGGGCATCAAGGATGAAGGCCAGCGCGCGTCCATCATCGCGTGGCTCCACTCCATCTCTCCGGAGGCCGGCCCGTTGACGCCCGGCGGAGGAACCCAGGAAGCTGCCGTTGAGCCTGCCGGCGACGCCGGCGCGACGGGCGGGGACGCGCCCGCGGAGGCCGCACCTGCGCCTGCTCCGACTGACGATAACACCTCTGCAGATCCGGACACGACGGCCCCGGAGACTGGCGGTGCCACACCGGCCACCGAGGATGCTGCGACGCAGGCCCCCGCCCCCTCGACCGATGGCGAAAGCAATGCATCCGGGTCTGAGCAGGCGCCAAATGGTGAAGCAGAGCGCACCGACGCGGGCGACAGTGCCGCCGGCGACGACGAAACGGCTTCCACAGGTTCCAGTACGGTCGAAGCGGCGGCGAGCGGCGATGGCGGGAATGTGACCATTGAGCCCGCCTCCCCGGCCAACATCGAAATTGTCAGCCCATCGCGCACAGACGGCTGATCGGCACGGCCAGCAGCGTCCTGCCCAAGACGCTCACTAGTCAGGCAACCCGCTGATATCGTTGCGGATCGGCCCTGGTCCGGTGCGGCGATCCCTTGCCAGAACGGAGTCGATGCGGGGGCTTATCGTCGCTGCACCGACGGCGGGCTGGTGCGAGACGCGAGAATTTCCGATTACAACTCGGTTAGCTCCCCGAACGATACCTTGCGAACCGGGGGGCGGCGGATAAGGTCAGATTCGGTAAAATGAGAGGTGTGACATGCGCGCCACAATCACCGTGGTCGCCGCGCTCGCGTGGATGACACTGCCCGCCTTCGCCACCGGCGACGATACCGAGCCTCAGTGGCACCACGCATCTTCTCTTTCCGAATCCCCCGGCTATCCTGAGGGGTTTCCCCATTTCGACTACGTCAATCCGGACGCCCCCCAAGAGGGGACAGTGCGGCTGGCGAGCGCAACCGGGTTCGACAGCTTCAACCCTATCTTGCAGCGGGGTAGTGTCGCGCCTGGGGCAGCGCTGATTTACGAACAGCTCATGGTTTCGGCCCTCGACGAAATTCCCGTTTCAGCGATGTATGGGCTCATCGCGGAAGCGGTCCGCCATCCGGATGATTTTGCATGGGTGGAGTATCGCATCGATCCCGACGCCAAGTGGCACGATGGGACGCCCATCACGCCGGAAGACGTGGTTTGGTCCTTGGAAGTAACGAAAGAAGCCGATCCTCGGCAAGCGTTCTACTACAAGGATGTGACCGGCGCCCGGGATATGGGCGACGGTGTCGTCCGCTTTGATTTCGCCAGAGCCGGCAACAAGGAGCTCCCTCACATTGTGGGCCAGCTTACCATCTTGCCCAAGCACTGGTGGACAGGGACCGGGCCTAACGGCGAACCGCGCGACATCCTTTCGACTACCCTAGAGCCGCCCCTGGGGTCCGGGCCGTACCAGATCGGTCGCTTCGAAGCGAACCGTTTCGTGGAGTACGACCGCGCTGACAACCATTGGAGCGCGGAAAAGAACGTCAACATCGGTAAGGATAATTTCGACACTATCCGCTACGACGTGTTCCGAGATCAAACCGTGGTCTTGGAGGCCTTCAAAGGGGACCGGTTCGACTTCCGCCTGGAGAACAGCGCAAAGAATTGGGCGACAGGCTATGACTCACCGGCGTTGACCCGTGGTGAAATCGTCCTTGAAGAGCTGCCCGACGAAGGCCGCGGCATCATGCAAGCCTTCGTCGTCAATCTGCGATCGCCAAAATTCCAGGATCCTCGCGTTCGCCGGGCCCTCAACCTTCTTTACGATTTCGAAGCCCAGAAGGACACGATCTTCTACGGGCAGTACGAACGCATCAATTCGTTCTTCCACGGCACCGAGTTGGCATCCTCGGGGTTGCCGGAAGGTCTGGAGCTCGGAATTCTCGAGGACGTGCGCGGCAAAGTCCCGCCCTCAGTTTTTAGCGACGAGTACCAGAACCCCGTCAACGGAACGCCGCAAAATGTGCGCGAAAACGCTCGGGAAGCTGTGCGGCTCTTCAAGGAAGCGGGCTACGAGATTCGCAACGGAAAGATGGTGAACGTCGAGACCGGCGAGCCCTTCACCATCGAGGTCGTAGAGAACTCTCCGACCATGGAGCGGGTCGTTCTGCCCTATAAGGCGAGCCTGGCGCGGGTTGGGATCGACCTTAACTTCCGCATCGTGGATACATCGCAATACATCAACCGCCTGCGAAACTTCGACTTTGAGATGACGGTGGCAGGCTGGGGTCAGTCGCTGTCCCCGGGCAATGAGCAGCTGGATTTTTGGGGATCGGAAGCGGCGGATCGCTCCCAGTCCCGCAACTATGCGGGGATCAAGGATGAGGCGGTGGATCATCTCATCGACCGGATCATAACCGCGCCGGATCGCGAAACGCTGGTCGCCGCCACGAAAGCGCTCGACCGGGTGCTCCTGCACAACCATTTTGTCGTGCCCATGTACTCGAGCGGTACGTTCCGCGTCGCACACTGGAACCGGTTCGGTCACCCGGACAATATTCCACCCTATACGCCGGGCTTTCCCACAATCTGGTGGTGGGACGCCGATAAGGCCGCCAGTGTGGGGAACCGGTCGTGAGACGGGGGGGGCTCAGTCGCCGCCGCGTCCTCGCGCTTTCCGGGGCGGCGGCGCTCGCCGGTGGCCCGCTCCGGCCGGCATTCGCGACGGGGCTGGAAACCACCTCCGAGGTGGATGCCTCCCACGCCATATCGGTGTTCGGAGAACCCGCCCTCCCGCCCGACTTCAC
>JBCCYN010000017.1:0-44705 GCA_039189655.1 Pseudomonadota bacterium
CGCGGTAAACAGCGGCGCACCAAGCCTGGTTAACGCAAGGTTCGCGGCGCCTTGAAGGCGTTATTGCGGCCGGTTTGGCGACCAGGCCGGGTCCGATGCCAACGTTTGGATGGGAAGGCGGCGCTCGTTGCGACCGGTGATGTCGACGCTAAACACGCTGGCGCCGCCCTGGGCACCGCCCGATTCGCGGAAGAACGCCAGCACCCGGCCGTTGGGCGCCCAGGTGGGGCCCTCGTTGTGGTACCCGGAGGTGAGAAGTCGCTCGCCGCTGCCGTCCGGCGCCATCACGCCGATGGAAAAGCGGCCGGCGGCCTGATTTGTGAAGGCGATGAGATCGCCCCGGGGAGACCACACAGGCGTCGAATACCGGCCCTCGCCGAACGAAATGCGGGTGGGCGTGCCGCCGGCAGCGCTCATCACATAGAGTTGTTGGGTGCCGCCCCGGTCACTCTCGAAAACGATGCTGTTGCCGTCGGGGGAGTAGGAAGGCGCGGTATCGATGGATGGCGATTGGGTCAGCCGTCGCAATTGCCGTGAGCCAAGGTCCATCTCGTAAAGGTTGGCGTTGCCGCCTTCCTGGAGGGACATGACCACGCGGCGCCCGTCCGGCGAGAACCTCGGCGCAAAGGTCATGTTGTCGAAATTGCCAAGGATCTGCCGCTGGCCGGTCTCCAGATCGAGGAGGAAGACCTGGGGCACGTTTCCTTCGTAGCTCATGTAGGTGATGAGCTGGGAGACGGGACTGAACCGCGGCGTCAGCACCAGCGTCGATCCGTCCGTCAGGTACTGAAGGTTGGCGCCGTCCTGGTCCATGATGGCAAGGCGCTTTTGCCGCGCGTTCTTCGGGCCGGACTCCGCAACGAAGACGATGCGCGTATCGAAATAACCCTTCTCGCCCGTGAGCCGCTCATAGATGGCGTCGGCGACAATGTGGGCGATGCGGCGCCAGTTTTCTGGGGTGGTGAAGAACTGCTGGCCCACCACCTGCTGTTCCTGGAGGGGGTCCCAGAGGCGAAACTCCACCCGCAGCCGGTCGCCGCCTTCGCGCACGATCTGGCCGGTGACCACCGCTTCAGAGCCAATGGCCCGCCAGTCGCCAAAGCGCGGCACGTCGTTGGTGCCCATGGTGGGCGTGAGGAACGCGGCCCGGTCCACGGCCCGAAAAAGGCCGGACGAGACCAGATCCGCCTCCACCACCTGGGCGATTTGCTGGCCCAGCGCCGTGTCCTGGGGCGGGGCGGCAAAGTGCGGCACGGCGATGGGTAGCGCGCGGGCCTGGCCTTCCGTGACGTCGATGGTGACGAGGGCGCGGGTCGGCAGCGTGGCGGCCATTGACGCCAGGGCGACGACGAGCGCGAACAACGCCGCGGTGGGGATACGCATCATCAAAACAGTTCCCTCGGGTCGAAGTTGACGAGGACATCCTTCCAAGAATCGTACTTGGTGGGCGGCAGGCGGTAGGGCTGGCACTGGATCACCGCCCGGCGCGCGGCATCGGCGGCGATCACGTAAAGGGAGCCCGCGCCGCCGCCCACATCGTTCACGGTCTCCACCGAGCCGTCGGGGGCCAGGCGAATTTGCACCGCCACCACGATGGTCTCGCCGCCCGCAAGGCCGATGGGTGGGTTCCAGCAGCGCTGCATTTGCGAGCGGAGGGCGTCCATCTCGCTCAAGGTGAGCGCTGCCGACGCGCGGCCCGTGGCGGCGCCCAGGGAGGCCTGGGCAGACCCCGCGCCGCCGCCTGCGCCATCGGTGCGGTTGATGAGGGCAGACAGGCGGTCGGCGTCGAACGCGTCGTTGGACGCCTGCTCCTGCCGGGCCCGCTCGCGCCGGGGCGGCGGGGTGGGCCGAGAGCGCGGCACCACGGTTTCGGGCACTTTTACGGGCTCAGCGGCGTCTTCGCTGGGCTGCGGCGGTGTTTCCTGGGGGTCCAGCGCAGCCACCTCCGTTTCTTCCACGGGCTCCGGGGCCGGATCGGTTTCCTGGGGCGTTTCGGCGACAGGCTCGGGCTCTGCTGCGGGCTCAGGCGAGGTGGATTCCGGCGCAGCCTCCCGGGCTGTCTCGGAGGTGGCGATCTCTTCCGACGGCGTATCGGTGGCGCCGGGCGTTGCCTCGGGCTCGGGCGGCGTTTCCACTTCGACCGTTTCCGGCGCCGCTTCCTCCAAAACCTCCGTTTCGGTGGGATTTCCGATGGTGAGGTCCGTCTCTTCTTCGATGGTCACCAGCTCGACGGGGAGCGCCACCACCGCCGATGGGGCGAACGGGTCGGCATCGGGCAGGCTGACCAGCACAGCCGAGAGGATCGACAGGTGGAGGACGGCCGAGACGATGAAGGCCGTACGCACCTCACGGTTCCTCGACGGTCACGAGGCCGATGCGGGTAAATCCGGCCCGGTTAAGCCGGCCCATCACCCGCATGATGGTGCCGTATTGGGAGGCGGTGTCTCCCCGTACCAGCAGGCGTTCCTCGTACCCGGATGCGGCGATGGCCTCCAGCCGCGCCACAAGCTGGTCGATGTCGATCTCGTCTTCCTGCAGGAACACCTGGCCATCGGCGTTGATGGATATGGTGATGGGATCAACGTCGCCTTCCAGGGGCTTTGCCTGGGTTTCCGGAAGATCGATGGGCACGCCCACCGTGAGGAGGGGCGCCGACACCATGAAAATGATGAGGAGGACCAGCATCACGTCCACAAAAGGCGTGACGTTGATTTCCGATATGGGCTGATAGCGCTTGCCCCGTCGCCTGCTGCCGCGCCGTCCGATGCTGGTGGGCGAAGTCATCCCCATCGCACTAGATCCGCTCGTCGATTTCGCGCGACAGGATTGCCAAAAACTCGTCCGCGAAACCTTCCATCTGCTGCGTGATGCGCCCCACGTCGTTGGCGAGCTTGTTGTAGAAAATCGTGGCGGGAATGGCGGCGAGGAGGCCCAGCGCGGTGGCCAGCAGGGCTTCGGCAATGCCCGGCGCCACCACGGCAAGGTTGGTGGATTCGGACGCGGCGATGGCCTGGAACGAACTCATGATGCCCCATACCGTGCCAAAAAGGCCGATGAATGGCGCAGCCGAGCCTGTGGATGCGAGCACCATGAGCCCGCGCTCCATCTCCTCTCCCTCCCGGGAAAGGGTCATGGTCATCACCCGGTCGATGCGCTGGGCAAGGGACGCGAGCGCCGGCTTGTCCCCCTCGTGGCTGCGCTTCCACTCGCGCATGGCGGCCACGAATACCGCCGAGAGCCCCACCGAGCGGCCCTCAGATTGCTGGTCGTAGAGCTCTTCCAGCGATTGGCCGGACCAGAACTCGTCCTCGAAGGCGGCAATGCGGCGGCGCATGCGCCGGAACGCCACCGCCTTGAAAATGATGATGGCCCAGCACCACACGGACGCGAGCACCAGGCCGATCATCACCAGCTTCACGATGAGCTGGGCTTCCAGGAAGAGGGCGAGGAGCGAAAAGTCCCCCGGGGCGGAAAGCTCTTGCCCTGCAACGACACCGCCCGGCACCACCGAGGGCTCCAGCGGCGTTTGGGTCTGGGCTTGGGCGGCTGGCACCAGGAAATCGGTGAACAGGCCCAAAAGGTTGGCGATCAGGTCAGCCATGGGAGGAAGGCCTCAGGCGGGATGGGTCGGTCAAACAACTCAAAACTTTTGCTCCAGGACGATCCCGACGGAATGGTTCGTGCACTTTGCCGGGGCGCTACGGGCCATCGCCCCATTTGCGCCAAATTGTCAGCACTGCCGCAACCTTTGCCCGTCACTTCCGTTCGGCTTGCGGGGGCTTAGAGCGTCGCGCGGCGGATTTCAACCGGGCCGAAGCGCCGCCGCTATGGCCACGTTGGGGCGAACGGGTCGGCCGGTGTCGTCGATGAGGCAAAGCTCCACGTCGGCGTTGGCGATGGCCTTTTCGTCGCGAAAAATGGTTTGCAGGATCTTAAAGCGCGCCCCGCCAACGCCCTGAGGCATCGATTCCACCACAAGAAGATCGTCGATGAAGGCCGGCGCACGAAATTCCAGGGCCATGGATCGGAGGGTGAAGTAAACCGGCGGCTTGCTGCTGGCGAGGGCCATGTGGTCGATCCCTGCCGCCCGCAAAAGCTCGGTGCGCCCCCGCTCGAAGAAGCGCACAAAGGCGCCGTGATAGACCCGACCGGTAAAGTCGGTGTCCTCAAAATAGACGCGGACAGAATGGCGGTTCATCGGCGCTCGAAGAGCCTTTCAATGTCGCGCAGGGACAGCGAAACGAAGGTGGGTCTGCCGTGGTTGCACTGGGCCGCCGATGGGGTCGCCTCGATCTGTCGCAGGAGGGCGTTCATTTCCTCCGGCGTGAGGCGGCGGCCGGACCGCACCGAGCCGTGGCAGGCGATGGTGGCGGCAAGGCGGTCAAGCCGTGCCTCAAGGGCTTCCGCCGAACCCCACTCGGCCACCTGATCGGCGAGTTCCCGCACCAGCCCCGCCACATCGAACGTCCCGAGCGCCGCCGGAGTTTCGCGCACCACCACGGCGCCCGGCCCAAAGGGTTCCAGGCTGAGCCCCAGCGCCGCAAATGTCGTCGTGTGATCCCCCAGACGCTCCACGTCCTCCGGCGGCAGTTCCACCACTTCAGGGATCAAGAGGCCCTGGGCCTTGGGCGCTCCCCGCGAGGCTTTGAGCGCTTCGTAGACGATGCGTTCGTGGGCGGCGTGCTGGTCCACCACCACGAGGCCGTCTTCGCTCTGGGCGAGGATGTAGTTGCCGTGCACCTGGGCGACGGCTGCGCCCAAGGGGTGGTTTTGAGGCTCCGGCGCCGCCTCGGGGGGCGGCGCGGGGCGCGCAGCCGGTGGCGTGCGAAACGCGGTCTGGGCCTGGGTCTGGGCGCGAACCGGCGCCGGGCGTGGCGGGGTGCGAAACGGTTTTGATGTTTCGCGAAAACCCGCCGGGGTGGAGGGTTCTGGCGGCGCGGTGGGTGGCGTTTCGGGGACACGAAGGGCGGAAAGGGCCGCATGGGAGACCGCCCGGGAGGTGCGCGGCGCCGCGTCCGCGAGCTGGCGGCGGATGGCCGAAACGATGAACCCGCGCACCATCTGGGGATCGCGAAACCGCACATCCGCCTTCTGGGGATGGACGTTCACGTCCACCGCGCGCGGATCGCAGGCAAGGTGCAGGACGGCCACCGGATAGCGATCCCTGGCTATCACGTCCTGGTAGCCGGCGCGCAGAGCCTGGGCGATGAGCTTGTCGCGCACGACGCGGCCGTTGACGAAACCGAATTGGTGGAGCGAGTTCGACCGACCCGCCGTCGGCAGGCCCAATAGGCCGGTGAGGCGAATGCCATCGCGCTCCGCGCCCATAGGAATAGCTTCCTGTGCCACGTCGGCGCCCAGGACGTCCCGAGCCCTAGAGAGCATCGTACCGGCGGCAAAGCGTTGGGTGCGCCCGCCCGTGCACACCGAAAACGCGACCTTCGGCGCCGATAGGGCAAGGCGTTTTACGATGTCGGTGACGGCGGCGGCTTCGGTGCGCTCCGATTTCATGAATTTGAGCCTAGCAGGCGTCGCGAAAAAGAGATCCCGGACGGTGATGGTGGTTCCGATGGCGCGGCCGGCGGGCTCCACTGGCGACACCCGCCCGGCTTCCACGCTGATGGACGCGCCTTCGCCGCCTTCGGTGCAGGATACTAGCGATAGGCGGGCGACCGCGCCGATGGACGGTAGCGCCTCACCGCGAAAGCCCATGGTGCGGATGGCATCAAGGTCGGCGGCGCTGGCGAGTTTTGACGTGCAATGGCGTGAAACCGCGAGGGGAAGTTCGTCGGCGGCAATGCCGTGGCCGTCATCGCTCACCCGGATAAGGCTTGCGCCGCCGGCCTCCACCGCCACGTCGATGGCACTCGCCCCGGCATCAAGGGCGTTCTCCACCAGCTCTTTGACGACACTCGCCGGGCGCTCCACCACCTCACCGGCCGCGATCTTGTCCACCAGGCGGTCATCGAGCCGTGTCACCGCCGTGCGCAGAACCTTTGCCCGCTGCGGGTCCTCGAGCGGGAGTTCGTTGTGCTCCGGCGACGGCGACGGCGAAGCGAACTCGTGCGGCCTTTGCGCCGGTTTGGTCACTGCCTGACTTTCCCTCATCCGCCGCATGGTCTAGGCAGCTCAGCGCGGACGCAAGCGCACCGCAGCCGAATAACAGAACGTCCACAAGCTGAGCCCGCTTTCTTGCTACCGGGACTTTTACGACCATGACCGCCGCGCCCCTTGCCGGACTGTCCGCCATCGCGGACGATTACGACGCCGTGCTTTGCGACGTGTGGGGCGTTCTCCACAACGGCGTCGCCCCCCATCCGGCCGCGGTCGATGCCCTCACCAATTTGCGCCGGTCGGGCAAGCCGGTGGTGCTCCTCACCAACGCGCCGCGGCCCCATTGGTCGGTGGTGGCGCAGCTTGATGAGATCGGCATCCATCGCGAGGCCTATGACGAGGTGGTGTCCTCCGGTGACGTGGTGGTGCGGCACATGAAGGAAGCCGGCTACGGACACGTCTACCACCTGGGTCCGGAGCGCGATTACTGCCTGTTTGAGGAGGCCGGCGTCTCTTTCGCGGCGAACGCGGACGGGGTGGACGCCATCGTGGCGACGGACCTTTTGCAGCGCCACGAGACGCCTGACGTCTACCGGGCTCACCTCGCCTCGCTGGTGGCGCTGGACCTGCCCTTCGTGTGCGCGAACCCCGATCTGGTGGTGGAGCGGGGCGGCCACATCATCCATTGCGGCGGATCGCTCGCCCGGGTCTATGAGGAGGAGGGGGGAACTGCGCTCCAGTTCGGCAAACCCCACGAACCAGTTTACGGGCTCGCCCGGGAGCGCGTTGAAGCGCTCAAGCCCGGGGCAAGCCGGGTATTGGCCATTGGCGATGGTTTGTTCACTGACATCACCGGTGCCAACCGCCAGGGGCTCGACGTTTTGTTCATCACCAACGGCATCCATGTCGACGAACTGGGCAGCCATGACGAACCGGACACCGCAAAGGTCCATGCGCGCCTTGCCGACGAGGGGCTGACGGCGCACACGTTCATCCCCAAGCTCGCCTGGTGACGGGGATGCGACCCAGGTTCCATGTGGATCTTTCCGCCGTGCCGGACGCGCTCATGGGTGGCACGGTGGCCATTGGCAATTTTGACGGCGTGCACCGGGGGCACCAGGCGGTGCTGCGTGCGGCGATGGAGGGGCCCGGCCCGGCGGTGGCGCTCACTTTCGAGCCCCACCCGCGTGCTTACTTTGGGAAAAAACCTATCTTCCGCCTCACGCCGCCTGAGGAGAAAGCGCGCATCTGCGAGGCTCTGGGCCTCGACGGGATGGTGGTCGCGCGGTTCGACGAAGACCTTGCAGCCCTTGATGCTTCGGCCTTCGCCAGCCGCGTTCTGAAGGACGCGCTCGGCGCCCGCCACGTGTCCGTGGGCCACGATTTTAAGTTCGGCAAGGGTCGTTCCGGCAATGCCGAAAGCCTGACGGCCATCGGTGCTGACGCCGGTTTCGACGTGACCACGGTGGGAGCGTTAGCCTCTGGTGAAGGCGAGGTGGTGTCGTCCTCGCGTATCAGGGCGCACCTTGCCAGCGGGGAAGTGGCGGCCGCCGCGGAGCTTTTGGGTTACCGCTACCAGCTGGCCGAGGTGGTGGTGCACGGTAAAAAGCGCGGCCGCGAGATGGGCTACCCCACGGCAAACCAGAACCTCACGCCGGAGAACGAGCTGCGTCAGGGGATTTATGCGGTGCGCATGAAAATCGACGGCCGCTGGCGCGACAGCGTGGCGAGTTTTGGCCGGCGACCGACGTTCGACGATGGGCCACCGGTGCTTGAAACCTTCGTCTTCGATTTCGACGGCGACCTTTACGACCAGGTTTTGCCGGTGGCGTTTTACGCCTTCCTGCGGCCCGAGTTAAAGTTCGACGGCATGGAAAGCCTCATCGCCCAGATGGACGAGGACAGCCGCAATGCCCGTGCGGTTCTGGCGGATGTGAAACCCATCTCCACCCTCGACGAGACGCTCAGCTTCTGAGTTCGGTTGCCCCAGGTGCCTAGAGCAGGTCACACGATCATGCGATCGCGTGACCTGCTCTAAGTTCTTGTATTATAAAACGATTCGAGCCGCAACATGATTCCATATTGCTGAAACGCGCTCTAGGTTGGCGGCTCGGCGGACCGCCGCTGGCGGCGGGACCAGACGCCCACCGCAACCACCCCCACCAACGATGCCGCAAGGCCGTACCAGGTGAGGGCGTACTGCAGGTGGCTGTTGCGAAACGTCACTCGGCTTTCGCCCGCCTGGGGCAGGCCGCCGCTGGGCGTCTCCTCGGCGACAAGGTCGATGGTGTAGGGCGCCACAAGAGCCCGTTGCAGGCCAAAGTGGTTAGCGATGGTGCTGATGTGGCGGGTGAACCAGGTGCGCGTGCGGCCGTTGGGGGATGGCGTGAAGAGCGAGGGCGGATCGTCGCGCCGGATCAGGCCTTCAATGGTGACGTCGCCCGCCGGCGGCGCGCTCTGGGGCCGCGATTCCTGTCCCTTTTGCTCCTCCGGCACAAAGCCGCGATTGACGAGCACCGTCCATCCATCGTCAGTGGTGAAGGGCGCCACCACAAAATAGCCGGCGCCTGCGTGGGGGCCGTTGGCATCGTTCAGGACGATCCAGGCGTGGACCTCCTCCTCCCCGAAACGCCCTTCCAGGCTGACGCGGCGGTAGTTCCAATCATCGATTTCGAAACTGGGCCAAGAGCTTTGGCCGGGCGCAGCGACGGGCTCCATGAGCGGCCGCTCCTGCGCGGCGGCAATCAACCCTTCCTTCCATTTGAGGCGGTTCAACTGCCAGGTGCCGAGGGAAAGGAGAATGACGAATGCCGCAACGGTCAGCACGGCGATGGCAACGAACGCGAGCGACCGCTTCGACACAGCCGGCCGATCAGCGTGCGCCGCGGGCATGGCCGCCCGGGTGTGGGAGGACGTCACGTTCTGGGCTGAACATTAGGCGGGAAAGTTCGTCCCCGCTAATGCACCACCGTGCCTGCACCCCAGACGTAGATGCACACGAAGAGGAAGAGCCAGACCACATCCACGAAATGCCAGTACCAAGCCGCCGCCTCGAACCCGAAGTGACGCTCAACGGTGAAGTGATTCACATAGGCACGGTATAGGCAAACGGCGAGGAAGAGGGTCCCCACGAAGACGTGGAAGCCATGAAAACCCGTCGCCATGAAGAAGGTGGCGCCGTAGATGTTGCCGTCGAAGCTGAAGGCGGCGTGGGTGTATTCGTAGACCTGGACGAGGGAGAACAGTGCACCAAGCAGTACGGTGCAGATGAGCCCCATCCGCACCCCCTCGCGATCATTTTCCAGGAGCGCGTGGTGCGCCCAGGTGACCGTGGTGCCGGAGAGCAGAAGGATCATCGTGTTGAAGAGCGGCAGGTGCCACGGGTCGAAGGTCTCGATGGTTTCGGGCGGCCACATCCCGCCGGTGGCCGAAATGCGCGAGGGGATTTCGGCCGGGTCGGGGAAGAGGGCAACGTCGAAATAGGCCCAGAACCAAGCGACGAAAAACATCACCTCCGAGGCGATGAAAAGGATCATCCCGTAGCGCAGGTGAAGCTTTACCACCGGCGTGTGGTCGCCATGGAGGGATTCGGCCACCGTATCGGCCCACCAAAGGGCCATGGTGGCCAGGATGATCGCCATGCCGACGGCAAAGATGCCCCAACCGGCAATGTCCATGCCCGCCACGAAGAGCACGTCGCCCTTGTTCCAGCGCATCATCGCCACGGCGCCGATCGCCATGATGAACGCGCCTACGGAACCGACCAGGGGCCAGGGGCTCGGGTCCAGGATGTGATAGTCGTGATTGGGCTTGCCGCTTGCCATCTTCTCTAAAACGCCGGCGTACGCGCCGCGCCCCCTTTGCTTTTCCCGTGCATCGACCTCAGCAGCCTAGCGCCTTGCCATGGCGCGGGGAGTGCGTGGACCACGGGCGCCAACGCTCCGTCAACCCGCCGGCGCCGTTGCGGCGCCCTTGGTCGGAAAGTACGTGTAGGACAGCGTGATTTGCGAGACGCCGTCAGCATTTTTGTCGTCGTCAAACGACGGATCCACGTAAAAGACCACCGGCACTTCACGGCTTTCATGGGCTTCTAGCGGCTGGGCCTCGAAACAGAAGCAATCAATCTTCGTGAAATAGCCGCCGCCCTGATAGGGTGTGACATTGAATGCGGCGGTACCGACGGTGCGAACGCTGCTGAGATTTTCGATGACGTAGACGGCTTCGGCCACCTCGCCCACGCGTACCTTCATGGTGCGTTCCTTGGGCGAAAAGGCCCACGGCAGCCCGGGAGCGACGTTGGAGTCGAAGCGGATGGTGATCTCCCGATCCCGCGGCACCAGCCCCGGCACCACCTCCACGGACGCCACCGATGGGGTGCCGTCAAACCCGGTCACCCGGCAGAACCAGTCATAAAGCGGCACGGCGGCGTAGGCGGACCCCACCATCACCATCACAAAGGCGACGCAAGAAAGCGCAACGGTAGCGTGGCGACGGGACTGGTTTGCGGCGCTCATACGTTCGGAATCGCGCTGTTGCCGGAGAGTCTTAGGATGGTGATGACGTAAAAAAGGACCACAAGCCCTGCCAGGATGACGGCAATAGCAAGGGATCGGCTGCGGCGCCGGCGCACACGCTCTGCATCGCCCGGTCCATCGAACGGTGCTGCAGGTTCGCCCGGCTTTGCCGTCATAACAAAAGCCCGATCAAGTGGTCCGCCATCAACGCGCCGAAGAGCGCGAACAGATAGACGATGGACACGCCAAACAATCGGCCGGCATCGCGACGCTCGCTTTCATCATCGGCACGCAGCAACGCCACCGCCCGCTGTATTTGCCACGCCCCGAGCGCAGCAGCAACGATGCCATAGCCGATGCTGGCAAACCCAAAAACGGTTGGCAAAACCCCGCAAACTCCAGTGAGTGCGGCATAAATTAGAATTTGCCGCCGGGTTTGCGCTGCGGTTGCGACGACGGGAAGCATGGGAACGCCCGCCCGCGCATACTCGGCCCGCTTCAGGATGGCGAGGGCCCAAAAGTGTGCCGGCGTCCACAGGAAGATGATGGCGAATAAGATGATGGGTTCCAGGGAAATCCCCCCGGTCACCGCCGCCCAGCCCACCACCGGCGGAAGCGCGCCTGCGGCGCCGCCGATGACGATGTTTTGGGCCGTCCGGCGTTTGAGGACGATGGTGTAGATGACGGCGTAGAAGAAGATGGTGAAGGCAAGGAGGCCCGCTGCCACCCAGTTTGCCGTGAATGCGAGGACGACCACCGACCCCGCCGACAAGATGGCGCCGAAGGTGAGCGCCGTTTCCCGCGACACCCGGCCCGCCGGTACGGGGCGCGTGGCCGTGCGCGTCATCACCGCGTCGATGTCTGCGTCAAGGGCCATGTTGAGGGCGCCCGATGCCCCCGCACCCACCGCGATGGCGCCCAGGGAAAGGGCGATGAGGATGGGATGGAGTTGCCCCGGGGCGAGCAGCGCGCCCGCCAATGCCGTGAACATGACGAGCGACATCACCCGCGGCTTTAATAGGTCGTAAAAGTCGCGCGGCTGCGGATCGGAAACGTCGGCGAGTGAAACGGTGGTGTCGGTCATGGCTGTACGGGAAGACGTGAAAATCGATATATTTGACTTATTATAAGATAGCAATTCGCCGTGGCGCTGTTATCGGAAAAAACAAAAGGCGCCACGCTTTTTTGTGCAAGCCCCGGCCCAGTCTCCCGCCCAGCCTTTTGCCCAGGTGCGCGGCCTGACGCGGGTCGGATGCGCCATCGCCCGAACTTTTGCCCAAAAGGCCTTTGCCGCGTGCTCTGCGAAAGATTTCGGGCGGCGCCGGTTCGACCGGGCGGCGAGGCGCCTTCAACAGACCCCCGTACCGTCCTTGGGGGCGCAAAGGGCCAGAGGGGCACGGCGTTGCCGGGTCCTCGAAAACCGAGAGCCGTCATCGCACGCACCACCTTGCTCCTCTCGCTTTCTCCCGGACGGTCAGCGCTTCCGTGGCAGGCCTCGCCTTGGGCGGGGCCGTGACTACTTGATGCGCGGCAGCGTCTCGAACTGGTGGTAGGGCGGCGGTGATGGCAGCGTCCACTCAAGGGTCGTCGCGCCCGCGCCCCAGGGATTGGCCGCCGCTTTGCGCCCCTTCACGAACGCGTCGACCATCACCCAGATGAAGGCGAGCATCGCCACCGTGGTGAGATAGGCCCCGAGCGAGGACACAAAGTTCCAGCCAGCGAACGCATCCGGGTAGTCGGCGTAGCGCCGTGGCATCCCCTGCAGGCCCAGGAAGTGTTGCGGGAAGAAGATGAGGTTGACGCCCGCAAACATGAGCCAGAAGTGCAGTTTACCGAGCACTTCGCTGTACATGCGCCCGGTGATTTTCGGGAACCAGTAGTACCAGCCCGCAAAGATGGCGAAGACGGCACCCATGGAGAGCACATAGTGGAAGTGCGCGACCACGTAGTAGGTGTCGTGGAAGGCGCGGTCGAGGCCGGCGTTGGCGAGCTGGATCCCGGTAACGCCGCCCAGGGTGAACAGGAAGATGAACCCGATCGCCCAGAGCATGGGTGTCTTAAATTCGATGGAGCCGCCCCACATGGTGGCGATCCAGGAAAACACCTTGATCCCGGTGGGCACGGCAATCACCAGCGTCGCGAAGGTGAAGTAGGCCTGCGTGTCCGCTGAGATGCCGATGGTGTACATGTGGTGCGCCCACACCACGAAGCCGACCACGCCGATCCCGACCATGGCGTAGACCATTCCGAGATAGCCGAACACCGGCTTGCTCGAGAAGGTCGAGACAATGTGGCTGATCATGCCAAAGCCCGGCAGGATCAGGATGTAGACCTCCGGATGGCCGAAGAACCAGAAAAGGTGCGCGAAGAGCACCGGATCGCCGCCCCCGGCCGCGTCAAAGAAGGTCGTGCCGAAATTGCGGTCCGTCAGAAGCATCGTGATGGCGCCGGCGAGCACCGGAAGCGACAGAAGGAGCAGAAACGCCGTCACCAGCACCGACCACACGAAGAGCGGCATCTTGTGGAGCGTCATGCCCGGCGCGCGCATGTTGAGGATGGTGGTGATGAAGTTGATGGCACCGAGGATCGAGGACGCGCCCGCAATGTGCAGCGACAGGATGGCAAAATCCATCGCCGGACCGGGGCTGCCGGAGGACGACAGCGGCGGCATGATATCCCAACCGCCGCCAAACCCATCGGCACCCGGAGGCCCGGGCACGAACAGCGACATGATGAGCAGGAAGAAAGAGGCCGGCAGCAGCCAGAACGAAATGTTGTTCATCCGCGGAAACGCCATGTCTGGCGCGCCGATCATCAACGGAACGAACCAGTTGCCAAAACCGCCGATCATGGCCGGCATCACCATGAAGAAGATCATGATGAGACCGTGGCTCGTGGTGAAGACGTTGTAGACGTGGGGGTTGGCGAAAATCTGTAGGCCCGGCTCAGCCAGTTCGATGCGCATCATCAGCGACAGGAACCCGCCGACGAACCCCGCGAAGATCGCGAAGATCAGGTACATCGTCCCGATGTCTTTGTGGTTCGTCGAAAAAAGCCAGCGGCGCACAAAGGACGTAGGGGCTCCGTGGGCGTCGACTCCAGCACCGTGGGCCATTCATTTCTCCGTTTTGGGCACGGCTCGCGACCGCGCCGAGGGGCGATGGACGCCCGCGTTATTAATTGGTGAGGGCGGCAACGGGGGTGCCGCTGTCCTCAGATTGCCAGACGAGAAGCTGCTCGGTCGCTTTGCCCATGTTCTCCTTGGCCAGTTCCTGCCAAGTTTCGAAGCGCTCTTTGGTGACGACCCGCACTTCTAGGGGCATGAAGGCGTGGGCGCGCCCGCACAGCTGCGAGCACTGACCGTAGTAAATCCCGGGCTCGGCGGCGTTGAACCAGCTTTCGTTGAGCCTGCCCTTGATGGAGTCGGCCTTGATCCCGAAGGACGGCACGGCGATGGCGTGGTTCACGTCAAGGGATGTGGTGTAGACGTGGACGATGGTGTCCTCGGGCACCACGAGGGGAAAATCCACCGCCAGGAGCCGGGGAACCCCAATGTCGTCGAGGCCGTATTGCTCCTTCCGGGCCGTGCGGTCGTCCTCGTCGAGCATGTAGGACGTGATGGTGCCGATATCGGCAAGGTCCTCGTCCATATACTCGTACTGCCAGTACCACTGACCGCCGATCATTTTGACGGTCATCTCCGCCTCGGGGACGCTGGTCTGGCTGTAGAGAAGACGAAATGACGGGAAGGCGATCGCCACCAGGATCAGCACCTGAACAGTCGTCCAGACCACCTCGATCATGGTGTTGTGGGTGAACTTTGAGGCCGTCGGGTTGGCTGCCTTGCGAAACTTCAGCACCACCACGATGATCAGTGCGAGGACGAACAGCGTGATCACGGTGATGATGACGAGGGTATAGCCCTCAAACCAGCGGATCTGATCCATGATGCTGGTGACACTGGCCTGCATGCCCATGCCCCAGGGTTCGGGCTGGCCGGCCATTTGAGCCAGGGCCGGAACCACCATCAGCAATGGGGCCAAAGCCAATGCGCCCAACCAGGTGAGCAGCGATTTACTGGGGATCAGCGCCACGATCTCTCCCAACGTTCCTTGCGACGGCGGCACGAATTGCGGCCGTTTCGCTCGATTCTGTAATTAGCGACATTTCAAGCTACAGTCCACGCAGCGTGGAACCGCGGCCCCCCACATTTCGCCGCACCAGGTGTTTAGCGCGAGTATCGGATCGTTGTCACGGCGGGGATTGCCTGCACCTTGCCACTTGCGTGGGGACCAGTATCGCGCCGCCGCGCTTTAGCGATGTCAGCGACCATGAGCTGTGTTAGGCAGGCGCCAGTTTAGAGGGATCGTCTTTGATGATTCGCAGTTTTTGGGCATTCGTGCTCGCGTTGACAGCGATCTACGCGGCGTGGTCGGTGACCGAGGCAGCAGCCCAGGGGCGCATTGTCGCGCGCCACGGCGATTGGCAAATCCGGTGCGAACGGCCCGTGGGCTCGCCGTCCGAACAGTGCGCGCTGGTCCAGAATGTGGAGGCCCAGGACCGGGCCAACGTGGGCCTTACGGTCATCTTCCTGCGCACCGCCGACCAGCAAGCGCGCATCTTGCGGGTGCTCGCGCCGCTTGGGGTGCTGCTGCCGTCGGGTCTTGGCCTTTCCATCGACCAGAACGAAGTGGGTCTCGCCGGCTTCGTGCGCTGCCTGCCGGAGGGCTGCATCGCCGAAGTGGAATTGGATGACGGGCTGCTGGAGCGTTTTGGCGCCGGCAGTACGGCAACCTTCGTCATCTTCCAGACGCCAGAGGAAGGGATCGGCATCCCGATCTCGCTGAACGGTTTTTCCGATGGATTTGCTGCCCTCGACAATCCGCCACCGCCGCCCGAAGTGGACGCCGAGGCGCCGCCTGCGGTTCCGCGTGAGGCGGTCCCCACGACCATAGAAGTGGCCGAGAACCCATTGGACCCGGCCCAGTCCATCGATATTCCCGCTGATGAGCGCACGGAGCTGGAGCGGCTGCTGGAAGACCCGATGTTGCCTTATCTGGCGGCCATCCTGGTCCTGGTGCTCGCCATCGTCATTGTGGCGGTGTTGTTGTCGCGCAGTCGCAAGAAGCGGCCCAAGGCCGCCTCAGCCGGCCCGCAAGCCCCGCGGCGACCGCCTCCGGCACCGCCTGACGATGGCCTTGAGGCGTTGGAAACCGGAGCCCGTTCGGCAGCCCGGGAGCCGCCACGCCTTGCAGCCGCCCCTCGCCCGCGCCAATTGCCCAGGCAGGGCGACCTTGTGGGCGAAGCGCAAGCCGGCGACGAGCCCGCCGCACCGCCCACACCACGCCAGCCCTGAGGGCAGCAAGGGCCCAGACCCTCTGCCGCAGTGGGCGGGTCGCCGCAGAACCGCGCCAAGGTGTTAAAACCCTGCCGCGGGCCACGGAATTCGCTTGGGGAGACTTGTTGCAATGGCCGAAGACCTTTTTGCCCGGCACGGGCTCGACGTCGAACGGTGCACGGGAACCGTCGGCGAAGCGTTGACCGGCGCCGACGATGGCGAACTCTTTGTGGAGCACCGGGTGAGCGAGGCGCTCACCTACGACGACGGCAAGATGAAGTCGGCCACCTACGATGTCTCCGATGGATTTGGCCTGCGGGCGGTGGCGGGGGAAACCGTCGCGGTCGCCCACTCCTCCGACGTCACTGAAGCCTCGCTGAAACGCGCCGCGGGAACGGTGGCCATGGCAGGCCGCGGCCGCTCGGGCCAGGCGGATGTCGCTCCCCAAGGGACCAATCGTGCCGTCTACCGCGACTTCGACCCCATTTCTGAGCCGGGTTTTGGGATGAAGGCCGAGCTTTTGGCCGCGATCGATGCCTACGCCCGGGCAAAGGATTCTCGGGTCAGCCAAGTGTCGGCCAACCTTTCGGCGGAGCGGCAGGTGGTCAACATTTTGCGCGCGGACGGGCAACGCCTTGCGGACGTGCGGCCCCTCGTGCGCTTCGTGGTGAGCCTGATCGTGAGTAAAGACGGGCGCCAGGAAACAGGTACCTACGGCTTTGGCGGGCGTCAGCCCTACGAGAATTTCATCGCCGAAGCGTCCTGGCGCGGTGCGGTGGACGAGGCGCTGCGCCGAGCCCTCGTCAACCTTGATGCCGCCCCCGCCCCGGCCGGTACCTTTGACGTGGTGCTCGGCCCCGGTTGGCCCGGCATTCTCCTCCACGAGGCGGTGGGCCACGGCCTTGAGGGGGATTTTAACCGCCGCAAGACAAGTGCCTTCGCCGGCCTCATGGGCGAGCGGGTCGCTTCCCCGGGCGTCACGGTGGTCGACAACGGCACCATCGGCGATCGGCGCGGCTCCCTCACCATCGACGACGAAGGCACCCCCAGCCACGAAACCGTGCTCATCGAGGATGGGCGGTTGGTGGGCTACATGCAGGACCGCCAGAACGCCCGGCTCATGGGTATGCTCCCCACCGGCAACGGGCGCCGCCAGTCCTACGCCCACACCATCATGCCGCGCATGACCAACACCATCATGCGCGCCGGCGAGACGGACCCCGATGAAATCCGCGAAGGGGTGAAGGACGGGCTCTACATGGTGTCCTTCGGCGGCGGTCAGGTGGACATCACCAGCGGAAAGTTTGTGTTCAACTGCACCGAGGCTTACCGCCTGCGCGATGGCAAGGTGGCCGAGCCCGTGCGCGGCGCCATGCTCATCGGCAACGGTCCCGACGCGCTGACGCGCATTTCGGCCATCGGCAACGACATGGCCCTCGACGCCGGCATGGGCACCTGCGGCAAGGATGGCCAGTGGGTGCCGGTGGGGGTTGGCCAGCCGACCGTGCGCATCAACGCCATGACGGTGGGCGGCACCGAGGTTTAGCGGCCGCGTGACCATCGCGCTGAAGGCCGCTTATGCGGCCAACATCGTTATCCTGCTTCCGGTGGTGTGGTCGATTTTTCGTGGCGGGGACGTGTTCGACGGCAAGATCGAGACGTCAGCGGGCCTTCTGAAAATGACCGGAGCATTCTGGCTCGCCATCCTGGTGACATCGGTGGCGGGGCTCGTTTGGCCCCGCTTCTTCGTGCCGGTCCTGATGGTTCAGGTCGCTTACAAATCCGTCTGGCTTGCCACCTTTGTCCTGCCGCTCGCCTTCGCCCACGGAATGGCGGCTGTCCCCTGGGGTGTGGCGGGGACGTTTTTGGCAATCGTCGCCATCTATCCCTTCGTCATCGGAGTTTCTTTGGCCCAGTAAGGCCGCTTCCGCCATGGCCCCATAAAGGTTATGGACAGCGTGACCGCACGCGCGCGGCCGTTTGCCGTCGACCCCCAAACACGGACAGCGCCATGATCCCCGCCGATGAGATAAAGAAACGCGCCTTCGCGATGCCCTTCACCTCGCCCGCGTTTCCGGTGGGGCCCTACCGGTTCGTCAACCGCGAATTCATGATCGTCAGCTACCGGACCGACCCGGAGGCCCTTGCCGCGGTGGTTCCCGAGCCGCTCCAAGTGGAAGAACCCATCGTCAATTTCGAGTGGATCCGCATGCCCGATTCCAACGGGTTTGGGGACTATACCGAATCGGGCCAGGTGATCCCGGTGACCCTCGACGGCGTCAAAGGCGCCTACGTCCACGCCATGTACCTGGACGACGGCCCGCCCATCCTCGGCGGGCGCGAACTGTGGGGCTTTCCCAAAAAACTTGCGACGCCGTGCCTGGACGTGCGCAAGCAGACGCTGGTGGGCGAGCTCTCGTTCGGCGGCGTTCCCGTCGCCACCGGAACCATGGGTTACAAGCATCGCGAGCTGCCGCAGGACGAGGTCATGGGTGCCCTCACCGCCCCCAACTTCCTCCTAAAAATCATTCCCCACGTGGACGGCTCGGCCCGGGTTTGCGAGCTTGTGCGCTACCACATGGTAGACATTGCGTTTAAGGGGGCTTGGACCGGGCCCGGCGCGCTCCAGCTCTATGCCCACGCGTTGGCGCCCGTGGCCGATCTTCCGGTGCGCGAGGTGATCGGCGCCAAGCACATCTTGTGCGATCTCACTCTTGGGCTCGGCACGGTGGTGAAGGATTATCTGGGCTGACCGCGCAACGGGCGGTGGGTTTTAGGACGCGGAGCGAGGCGACGATGGCGGATCAATCTCATCAGCAGGCCCGTGAGGATCTGGCGGCGGCCTTTCGCGTGGCCGCGGCGATGACCCTCAACGAGGGGATCTGCAACCACTTCTCGCTCACCATTCCCGGCGACGATGAGCGCTACCTCATCAACCCCTATGGTGTGCACTGGTCGGAAATGCGCCCCGATCACCTCCTCCTCATCGATGGCAACGGTCAGGTCATGGAAGGCGAGGGCGAAGTGGAGGCGACCGCGCGCTTCATCCACGTGGCAGCGCACCGGGCAAACCCGCGCCATGCGTGCGTCCTGCACACCCACATGCCCCACGCAACGGCCCTCACCATGCTGGAGGGCGGCAAGCTGGAGATGGCGCACCAGACGGCCTGCCGCTTCCACGACCGGATTTTTTACGTGGAGGAGTTTGGCGGCCTCGCCCTCGATGAAGAGGAAGGGGAGGCCATCGCCTCCAGCGCAAAGGCGGACCTTCACGCCGACATCTTCTTTCTCAAGCACCATGGTGTGACGGTTTGTGGCCCGTCGGTGGCGGAAGCCTTCGACGATCTTTATTATTTGGAGCGGGCAGCGAGGCAGCAGGTGCTCGCGGAGGCGACGGGAAGGCCGCTAAAAATCATGACGGATCAGCAGGTGGAGCATACCGCACGGCAAATGCGGCAGACGATGGCGGTGTCGGCGCAGGAGCATTTCGTTGCCCTAAAACGGCTTCACCCGACACCGGCGACGGTCGCCCCGGTGGCTCAGTCATGATGAACCGCCACGAAATGCCCGGCCGGTCCGGTGGCGAAGCCTCACTTCGTTACCTCGACGGCGATTTCCAGGTGCTCTCGCCCGGGAGCTTCGTGCGCTGCGCCGTCACCGGCCAGGCGATCACCCTCACAGAGCTACGCTATTGGAGCGTTGACCACCAGGAGGCGTACGCCGACGCCGTCGCCGCCTACCGCGCCCACGCGGCAAGGCAAAAGGCGGGCTGACCGGAACGTTGCTGCCAACTTGCTCGACACCCGTCCGAGCAAACGCACGAACAAGACTTAAACGCGTGTTGAGGTTGAAAAGGTCAAAGCCTTTTTCGAGGTCTTGGATGATGTTGGCGTCTTCGATGGTGGGCGAGCGTTTCATGGTGACGGTGTCCCGTCCGGCATTCCCGCAGAGTCGCCCGCCTAGAACAGCTCGCACGATCATGCGATCGAATAACCTACTCTAAGATTTTGTTATTCCGCGCGGTTCGAGTCGCAATATGATTCCATGTTGCTGAAAAGCGCTCTATTACTCGGGTAGGAACGCAAGCGTCTTAGTTGCTGCGCTCTGATTCTGGTAAGTGTGTCACCAGAAATTTTGAAGCTTAATAATACACCCATGCCAAAGGATCCTCCAGGACCACGAAATCGCTTGCATCGAAATCGCTCGCAACTTGATTTCGAGCAATGGTGACGGTTCGTTCATCCAATTGAATAAGTACATCCTGGCCGATTTGTATAATATCGAGTTCAGCAAATACGCTAGCTGGGGTGCCAATTTCATCGATTTGAATCAGATCAAGCCCGTGCTCGAAGTCCATTATGACGCCGGCGTCTTCGATTGAATTGCGCATGATGAAATCAAAAGTATCCGAGCCTTGGTTCCCGTAGAAACGGCCACCAACGCCATTTGAGACTAGCGTATCATCACCAGCACCGCCGGTCGCTACGCCTGATTTTTTGTATAGTGGCTGGTAAAAGCCGCTTACCCGACCGAGACTCAGAAGTGTAATACTATCGTCACCGTCGCCGCCATGGACGACGCCAGCTCCGATGACTGTATCATTTCCAGCGCCCCCATCTAAGAAACCAGTGGTCGCCATGTATATGCTATCGTCTCCGCCTTGGCCATAAATGCGGACAAGGTCGGTTCTAAATACGGTAGAGCCGGCTGTCTTATCGCTATCCAAGTCTAGGTAAACGCCGATACTGTCGTTTCCGGACCCACTGAAAATTCGAAGGGTATCGTCAAACCTCACACTTATTCGATCTGCTCCGCTCCCAGTTTTGAAGAACTCACCGTCGTCACGAGCGGTAACTCGGTTTTCGCCGTCGCCAGCATCGACGACCCGCCCGAAGATCGTGTCATCGCCGTCGCCAGTCGTCACTTCTCCTAGGCGTGCCGAGACATAGTTATCGCCATAAAGATCGCGCACGACGTCGTTCTGAGCGCTCGCTTCTATGCGATCGTCGCCGCGACCGCCGTCGATGGTGTCATTGCCTCGACCACCGAAGATCGTGTCGTTGCCATTGGAGCCGGTGATCCGATCGTCTCCGTCGTCGCCGAAGAGCGAATCGTCGCCGACGCCGCCATTGAGGATATCGTTGCCTGACCCGCCATACAGAGTGTCGTCACCCGCGTCGCCGTATAGTCTGTCGTTACCGAAAAAGCGGATACTCCCACCCAGGTAGTCGCCGTAAATCAAGTCGTCGCCGTTACCTCCGAATAGGTAATCGGTCCCGGCACCACCCACCACGGTATCCGACCCTAGACCTCCGCGAATGCTATCTACGTCGCTAAGACCGTTGAGGCTGGCAGGTTCGCCAAGTCGATCCCCAAAGATAAAATCATCGCCATCGAGGCCGAATATTGTATCGTTACCGAGAAATCCGAGTATCAGATCGGTTCGATCAGAGGCAAAAATCGAGTTTCCAGCGTTGTTGCCAAGGAAGTTACTCACGAGACGTCGTTCCCTAGGTTTGAGTCGAGCACCATATCGTCACACGTAGTCGCGGCAGGTTGTAATAATTAATTTAATCATAGATTTAAGCGCGACCTATAAGTAGAAATCAGCTCGATCAAAATCATCAACGCTCTGATTGCGAACGACTGCGATAAAACGACCATCTAACTCAACGAGAACATCCTGACCGTTTTGAAGAGTAGTCACTCGATCGAGCGGGTCTCCTAGGAGGCGATTGCCACCAACTTTAATAAGGTCGAGGCCCTGTTCAAAATCCATTATGACGTTCGCGCGCTCAATCGATGCGGCCTTTGCGAAATCGAAGGAGTCGGCGCCTTGGTTGCCATAAAAGCGACCGCCGGTGCCGAGCGCCTTGAGGGTATCGTCTCCGCTGCCGCCAATGGCGACACCTGGGTTCTCTTCAAACGGTGCGTGCAAGCCAAACGGGCTCCGCTTCTCAAGGCTTAAGAGCGTGAGGAGATCGTCGCCGTTGCTGCCTCGAAGGACCCCTGCACCAAGAATTGAGTCGTCACCGGCGCCGCCATCGATGAACCCCGAAGTATACAACTTGATATCGTCGTCGCCACCCTGCCCATAGATGCGTACAAGATTTGTGCGGAAGATCGTACTTCCAGCAATCTCATCGCCATCCACGCGTATGGATGCACTGATTACGTCGTTCTCCGCGCCACTATACACACGGATAGTGTCGTCGAACCTCACAACAATATCGTCCTGACCTTCACCGGTTCGAACGAATTCAACCCAGTCGCGAGCCTCTACTGAATTATTGCCATTGCCAGCATCGATAATTCTGCCATCAATCGTGTCATCGCCGTCGCCAGTCGTGACTTCACCGCGTGGCGCGTCGACATAGTTGTCGCCGAACAGGTCGAGTACGACATCGTTTTGTGTGCTGGTAAAGATCCTATCGTTGCCCGCACCGCCGTCGATGGTGTCGTCGCCCCGACCAGCTATGATGTTGTCGTTGCCGTTAGAGCCGATGATCCGGTCATCGCCATCGCCGCCCAGAAGCCGGTCGTTTCCGACGCCGCCGTTCAGAAGATCGTTGCCCAAACCACCAATCAGCGTGTCGTTACCGGCATCACCATAGAGCCGGTCATTGCCGAAGAGGCTGCTGGCACCGGTGAAATAGTCGCCGTAGATGAGGTCGTCGTCGCTACCGCCAAACAAAAAGTCGGTTCCGGCACCACCCACCAAAGTATCTGCGCCCAAGCCGCCGCGAATGCTGTCCGTGTCGCTCAGGCCATTAAGGCTGGAAGGCTCGCCAAGCCGATCTCCCAGGATGAGATCGTTACCGTCCAGCCCGAACAGGGTGTCGTTGCCGAGCAGCCCTAGGATGAGGTCGCTTCCGTCGGAGGCAATGATCTGTTCGTTGATCGAGCTGCCGATGAACGTGGGCACGCTGATAACTCCCGTACGCGTACAGTCTCGTGCGGCGAAGGCGCTGCTTTCAAGACAGCTTAAAAACTAAGCATTCTGCCAATTTGCAAATACCTGCTTTGGCGTCAAGGAGTCACCTTCCGAAAAAACCGTAAGGAATTGGATCGACACCTGTTACGCGGGCAGGGGCGAACCCTGCCGCAACGTTGTCGCCCTATGCATAATTGCTTACGCGGTGCCGGTCTTGCGGCCGATGAGAAGGGTGGCGGTCCGGCCGATGTCAAAGCCGACGCCCAGCAGGGCAGGGACCAGCACCAGAACAATTATTGTGGCAAGGGCGAGGCCGAAAACCATGGTGACGGCCATGGGAAGCAGGAATTGTGCGGAGAGGGATGTTTCGAAAAGGAGCGGGAAGAGGCCGCCGATGGTGGTGAGCGAGGTGAGAAGGACGGCGCGAAGCCGGTCCGCGCTGGCAGCCACCGCCGCGTCGTCGGGGGCTTCACCCGCTCGGAGGCGCTCGTCGAACCGTCGCACCAAGATGATGGAATCGTTCACCAAAATTCCGGCGAGGCCAAGAAGCCCCACGAAACTGATAATGGTGAGCTTCATGTCGAGTAACACATGGCCGAGGATTGCTCCCACCGCGCCGAAGGGGATGATCAGCATGATCACCAGCGGCCGCCAGTAGGAACCGAAGACGAACGCAAGGGTGAGGTAAATCACCGCCGCCGACAGGTACGCCCCCTGGCGAAGGTCCTCGAACGAGCGCCGCCGATCCCGGGCACGACCGCGGAACTCGCCTTCCACCCCGTAAAGGGCTTCCAGCCTCGGCAGCACCGTCTCGGCGATTAACTCCGTAACCTCCTGGGGGGTGGTGATTGCGCTGTCCACATCCGCGACCACGGCGATGGTGGTGAGCCCGTCGCGGCGCACGATGGTGGAGAAGGTGTCGCGCTCGCGCATGGTGGCGACTTCGGTGAGGGGGACGAACGTGCCCGAGCGGGTGCGCAGGAACAGCTCTTCCAGCGCGACTGACTCACCGTCGGATCGCTGCCTTACGCGGATCGGCACTTCTTCATCGTTGAGGGCGAGGCGCCTTGCGATCTCCCCTTGGAAGGCGGCGCGCACCTGCCGGCCCACATTGTCGGCCGTGAAGCCCAGCGCCTCCCCACGGGGGGTCAGCGAAAGCACCACCTCGGGCTTGCCGAGGGGAAGGTTATCGGAAACGCCCGAAACACCGGGTATATCTGCGATTGCCACCATCGCGTCGCTGGAGGCGGCTTTGAGGTTATCGGTCGAAGGGGATGCGAGACGAAGGTGGATATCCCTGCCGGGTATTCCCCCCCGTCGTTCGGAGACCGAAACGCGTTTGACGCCCGCAATATGCGGCACAGCCCTTCGCCAGGCCCGCACGAGGGTGGGTGTTCGGATGTCGCGATCCTCAGACGCGGTGAGCTGCACGTTCAACGTCGCTAGGTTGTCGCCCCGATGGCGGCCTGACCGCCCGATCAGCGCGTAGACGTCCGTGACGAGTTTGCCTTGACCGCCAGCAAGGTCCAGCTCCGCATCCCGCAGCGCAGCTTCCACCTTGGCCACCCCTTCCACCACCCTCTCGCGGGGCGTGCCAGGGTGAAAGTCAATGCGCGCGCGGATGAACTCGGCCTCTGGCGCGGGAAAGAAGATGAATTGTACGTGCCCGCCGCCGATATAGACGCCGTAGATGACCACCGTGGCGCTCCCCACAGCGATGGCAAGGGTGGTGTAGCGGAAGGCGTGGGTGAGGCGCACGAAGCGGCTGAATGCACCGTCGCGGAACCGGTTGAATCGGGTGTCGAAGGCCGTTCGAAACCGCTCCATGGCCGAGGCGCGCGCCGGGCGACCCGCCCGGGCGGCGAACTTGCGCTCCAGGATGCCGGCCATGACAAGCCCCGCCAGCACCGCGACCACCGCCAGGACGAGGGGCGGGACCGACAGGAGAGCGCGCAGGGCCTCAGGGTTCGCGTCGCGGGTGAGCCAGAAGACGGCGCGGATCACTCCGGCAATGGCGATGGCGCCCACCCCGGCAATGAGGGTGAGGCGCAGAAAGCGGCCGATCTGAAGACCCGTCGGGCGGCCCCACGAGTGGGCAAGGTGGCCCGGCAGGATCAAAAAGCACTCGATGAGGGATGCGATGATGATGGAAATCCCCACCAGCGGCATGGCGTGCATCATCTGGCCGAGGACGTCGCGCATCATAAAAATGGGCGCAAAGGCGGCGATGGTGGTGAACGAGGAGGCGAACACCGGGACGAGCATTTCCCGCGCCCCGTGCTCGGCCGCTTCTTCGGGCGAGTAGCCACGGCCAGACAGGGTGTCGGCGTGTTCGCCCACCACGATGGCGTCGTCCACGATGACGCCGATCATCATGATGAGCGCAAAAAGGGAGATCATGTTGATGGTCTGCCCGGTGGCGAGCATCACCGCGAGGGTCCCGGCGAAGGCCACCGGAATCCCCACCGCCACCCAGAACGCGATGCGTGCCTGGAGGAACAGGAACAGCACCACGAGGACGATGGCCAGGCCCTGCCAGCCATTGCGCACCAGGATGGAGATGCGATCCCACAACTGGGCGGTGCGCACGTCGTAAAGCTGGATTTTCAGGCTTTGTGGAAACTTGTCGCGGGCGTCCTCGATGTATTCGCGGACGATGGCTTCCGATTGCAGCGCATCGTCGGTCTGGGCCCGCTGGATGGTCAGCTCTATGGCCGGGTCGCCGCCGCGCATGCCAGAGACGCCACTGCGGGAAAACGTGTCGCGCACGGTGGCAACGTCGCCGATGGTGAGGGACTCGCCGGACGGTCGCGCCATGAGGACGACGCTGGCGATGGCGGCGGGCGTTTCCTCATCGCCCAGCACCCGCACCTGGCGGTCGATGAGCCCCTCAAGGACGCCGGACGGTCGATCGCGGGTGTTGGCGCGGATGGCGCTCGCAATATCGCTGGGCGTCAGACCATGGCGCATCAAATCGTGTTCGCGGGCGTCCACGATGATTTCGCGCTCGCGCATGCCACCCAGGGTGACCCGGTCGAGCCCGCGATTGAGCAGATCGTCGCGAACTTCGCGCGCAAAAATCTGCAACGCCGATTCTGGGAACGGCCCGGCGACGCCCACCTTGGCCACGGGATCGCGGATTGCATCGGTGCGCACGACGGGCGTTTCAGAATCCTGCGGGAACGTGGTGATGGCGGCGATGGCCTGTTCCACCTCCCCCAGCGCCTTTTGCATGTCCGCGCCCGCGGCAAAGGTGATCGTGGTGAAAGCAGAGCCCTCCCGCGCCCGCGACCAGATCGAATCGACGTCAGGGAGGAAGCGCACCGCCGGCTCGACGGCGTCCAAGACGTTGCTGGCCACGTCTTCCGCGCTCGCGCCGGGCCAGGAGATCAGGATTTCCACCTCCTGGAGGTTGGCGGGGGGCCAAAAGCGGGTGGTGAGGTTGGCGAGGGAAAAGCCGCCCACCACTAGCATCAGCACCATCAACACGTTGGCCGCGTTGGGGTGTCGCGTAAAAAGCGCGATGAGGCCGTTCATGGCCTGGCCGGAGGCTCGCGCCTGCGGGCGGTGCCCATCAGGAGGGTTCCTGCGGTTTGGCTGCCGCGCGCTCCCCATCGCGTTGCCCAGCGGGTTTGGGGGCGACCAGAGATGCAGGGGCTTTCGCAAAACCGTTGGGGGTGGAGAGCGATGCCTCATTGCCATCGCCACCGGTGTCGTCGTCGTTGATCGGCCGGACCTTGATGCCATCGCCCGCTTCGGCAAGGCGCGTGGTGACCACCGCTGCACCGTCGGTCAAGTCCCCGCGCACAATGGCCTCGTCGCCATCAAGGGCAAGGACCGTCACCGGACGGGCTGTGAGCCGGCGGTCTTCGCCGATGGTAAAAATTCGTCCGTCGTGGAGCGCGGACATGGGCACCCGGGCCGTTCCGGTATGGACGACGCCGGGGATGCGAACCTCCACGAAGGCGCCTGGTCGGGGAGCGGCGCGGCCGGTGAGGTCCAGATGGGCAAACACATCAACGCCGCCGCGGTTGCCTTCAATGTCGGCCCCGGCGCGGTAGACGGTGCCGTCATAGGAGATGGGCGTATCGCCGATACGCCAGATGACCGAAACCGACGTGCCGAATAGGCTGGCGGCCGACAACAGACGTCCATAGCGCTGGTCGGAGAGCACGAAGCGCACATCGAGCGTGTCCGCCTTGATGAGCGAGACGGCGACGTCGTTGTTTTGCATCAGCCGGCCGATGGCCGCGTTCTCGGCCCGCACGATGCCTTTGAAGGGTGCGCGCAAAACCGTGTCCGCCACCGCCCGTTCGGCCTTTTCCACGGTCCAGATGAGACGATCGATGGCGGCTTTGTTTTGCTCGCGGCGGGCGCGTTCGGCCTCCAGAGTGTATCGCCCCTGGTCGAAGGCCTGCTGGCGCTGGCTGACGATGAGGCGGCGTTCGTCGAGGGCTTTTTCGGTGATGTTGCCGGAACGGGCGAGCTGTTCGGCGCGGTCAAGGTCGACCCGGCTGAGGTCAAGCTGTTCTTCAAGGCGCGCAAGGTCGCTCTCTTCCATGGCGATGCGAGCATCGCCCTCTGCGGCCCTGGCCCGCGCCTCGGCAAGCTGCGCCTTCGCATCGCGCAGCGCGCCCTCGTAGGCAAATGGGTCGATGGTGACGAGGGGCGTTCGCGCATCCACCGTCTGGCCCACCTGGAGCCGTTCGTGCACCGCGATCACCTCACCGGGGGACGCAACGCGCAATTCCGCCGTGTCGGCGGCGACCACCTCGCCGAAGGCGCGCAAAACGGCGCGGTTTTCGCCCAAGGCGATCTCGGTGGACGCGACGGAATAGACGACTTCCGGGCGCGGACCTTTGCGGCCTAGCTCCCGGGCGGGCCCCTCCAGAAGGCGCTCGGTGGCCGCATAGGCGCCGATCAACACCAACGCAGGCAAAACCGCCTGGGCCGCAAGGCGCATGAGCCGCTTCAGCACGGCATGCCTTTCGCCTCGGACGCGGCGCCCGCGATCAGTGCGGCTCGCCCAGCGGCTCCAAGGAGTTCGGCTCGAACTGGTACTTGGTGTTGCAAAACTCGCATTTAACCTTGATGACCCCGTCCTCAATCATAGACGTGCGGTCGCTTTCGTCGAACTGTCTTAGCATGGCCGTTATCCGCTCAGTTGAGCAGTGGCAGTCTGCACTGAGGGTGAACGGATCGAAAACCCTCACGTCCCGCTCATGAAAAAGCCGCAATAGCAGCCGCTGCGGGCTGATGTCGGGGTCCACCAACTCGTAGTCCTGCGCGCTCTTGGCGCGGGCTGAAGCCTCCACCCAGGCATCGTCATCGGCCCGATCATCGCGGAAGGCCCCCTCCGGCGCGTCCCCCGGATCAATGTCGCGGACCACGATCCGGTCGGACGCTTCGGGCAGGAATTGCACGGTGACGCCGCCCCCCCGCCAGCTGCGGCGCGGTTCTTCACCGGGGCGCCGTTCCAGGGTTTCCGCCACTGCGAGGCGAAAAAGGGTCGGAATTTGCTCAGATCGGGCAAAGTAGGCGTGGGCCACGTCCTCCAGCGTCTCCCCAGTCAGTTCCACCACACCCTGGTAGCGGCGGGTGGTTAGCTTTGGGTCAATGGTGAGCGCCATGGTGCCGCGCCCGGCGATGTCGCTGAGGGTATGGCCGTCCGGCAGGGCCGCCACGGCATCCTCGTCGAAGCGGGCATATCCGCGCAGGCCGTCCGGCGAGGTGAAGTTGGTGACGAGGAGCGACACTGGCCCGTCGGTCTGCATTTGGAGGATGACCCGCCCCTCAAGCTTCAGCGCGGTGGCGAAGAGCACGTTGAGGAGCACCGCCTCGCCCAAGAGCCTTGAGACGGCGGGCGGATAGTCGTGCTTGCGCAAAATGTTGTCGAGGGCCGGGCCGAGCCGCGCCACGCGCCCACGCACATCAAGGGCATCGACAGAAAAGGGCAGCACGAAATCATCGCCTTGTTGCGCGTCCAAGGGGTTGCTCCGGTCGTTGCTTCTAAAAGGTTGGCCTTGGCGGGGCACGGTCCACTACCCGCGACCCACAACCCGCCAACCAAAGGCGCGATGTGAGGACTGCGCCGATCTTAGCTCAAATTTTCTCTCTGCGCCCCCTGCCCGCTGCGCCCGACCCCCTGGCCCCTGCCCCTGGCCGGCCGGCTCCGTCAGCGGATGCTGAGGGCGCTGGCCCGGCCATAGCGGGGCGGCGGCATTGTCGCAGCCCCCGGTTCGCCGACTTTCCCTTCGGCGACCCGGCTCGCGATCTCGTCGGCCGCGCGATGGGTCCCGGCGCGATTATAAATGGTGCCACGCACCTGGATCGATGCCGCGAGCGCCTTTCGAAAGTCGCCAAACAGAGTGCTGTCGGGCGGTGTGCCCGCACCCCAAAAGCCATTGAGGTCGCCCTGGTGGGTGAGCCCAGGAACATCGTAAATGGCCGGCGAGAGCGTGTGGGTGGGAAGTCCCGCGGCAAGACCATCAAGGCCCGCGGAGGAATTCACCGTAACCATCCCGGCGGCATCGGCACACCACACACCCATGGCGAGACCATCGACGAATTCCACCCGTCCGCCAAGCCCAGCCTCCGCCGCCAGCTCCGGCACGCGCCGCGCCCAGTTCACCGGCCCCAGATCGCCTGGGTGTTTCTTGACCACCAACTTCGCCGCCGCTGGCGCGTGGGCGGCGAAGGACGAGAACGTGAGTTTTAAGGCCTCCACCATGTCAGCGAGCTGGGAGTTGGCGCGGATCTGAAAGTCCGTGTCCGTTTGCATGGCGAACAGGAAGAACGGCGGCTTTAGCCGGTCGCGAACGTCTTGGGCGGCGCGATTGCGTGCTCCGAGCCTTGCTTCCCGGGCAAGGAACCGCCCGTAGGCCACAAACGGATGGTAAAGCCCGTGGGCGCGGTAGTGGGGAAACAAGAACCAGCCGAAGACGTTGGGAAGCGCGTTCAGAAGATCGTCGCGGGTCTCCAAGAGCTGTTCGCGGGGGTAGGCGACGGCAAGGTCCGGTTCAGGGTTTTCGGCGGCCATGGCGCGGATCGCGTCCGGATCGGTGGGGAAGAGGGAATCCACCGAGTTGCCGTTGAGCTCGATGGTCATCCAATCGGGCCGCAGGTAGCCAAGTTCGGTGACGCAAACGGAAATTTTGCGTTGCCTGGCCTCGGCCGCTGCCTCCAGGTGATAAGGCCGGCGCTCCGAGTGCATAAGCACCGCTTCGATCCCCTCGCGCTCCAAGAAGCTCGCAACGAACGTGGGCCAATCGCGCAGGCGACCGCGATAGTTGGTGGCCGGGGCAAAACCCCACGCCACCTGGTCGCCGGGGCAAAGGTTGATGCGGTGGACGGTTATCCCAGCGGCCCGCAGGCGCTTTGCGATGAGGCGGTAAAGGGGCGAGAGCGGACCTTCCAGGAGAAGAACCGCACGGGGCGGCCTCAGGCGGCGTCTCCCTCGCCTGGTGAGTCGCCTGCGGTGCTTTCAGCGTCCGCGGCGGCGTCGGCGGGGGCCTCGCTGGCCGGTTCCTCGGCGCCGGGCTTCGGCCCCCCTTTGGAGACGCCCACCATCGCAGGGCGCAGCGTACGGTCGCCAATAACGGCACCCGCCTGAACCACCTGGATCACCGTTCCAGACGGCACAGCGGGGTTCTCCACCTCGAACATCGCCTGGTGGCGGTTGGGGTCGAAGCGCTCGCCGGTGGGGTCCATCACCTTCACGCCGTGGCGCTCAAAAACGGTATTGAGCTCGCGCTCGGTCATGCGGACCCCTTCCACCAGGCTTTTCAGCTCGGCGGAGAGCTCCACGCCCTCGTCGATGTGGGTCAGGGCGCGCTTAAAATTGTCCGAGACATTGAGGAGATCCCGGGCAAAGGCCGTGACCGCGTACTGGCGGGCATCCGTCACATCCCGCTGGGCGCGGCGGCGCACGTTCTCCGCCTCCGCCAACGCCCTCAGCATCTGGGTGCGGGTGTCTTCCAGCTCGGCGCGCAGGGCGTCCGTCGCCTCGGCCTCGCCGGAAATGAACGAGATGTTGTCGGCGCCGAGCTGGTAGTCAGCCGCCGCCGCTTCTTCCGCCGATGCGGCCGCCGCTTCGGCAGCTTCCGCCGCTTCAGACCCCGTCTCTTCGGGAGCGTCCTGTTTGCGTTCGCCTTCCAACGTGGGCTTCCTCAGATGGATGATTTGATCCAGTCGACGAGCTTGCCCTTCGGGGCCATGCCCACCTGGGTCGAAGCGGGCTCGCCGTTCTTGAACATGATGAGCGTCGGGATGGAGCGCACGCCGTACTTCATGGCGGTCTCTTGGTTTTCATCGACGTTGAGCTTGGCGATCTTCACCTGCCCGCCCATCTCGCTGGCGATTTCCTCCAGCGATGGCGCGATCATCTTGCAGGGACCGCACCACTCGGCCCAGAAATCGACGACGACGGGCTCGTTAGACTGGATGACGTCGTTGGTGAACGACGCATCTGTGACGGTCGTGGGTGACATCCGTCTTGCCTCTGCCTGTTATTCGGAAACGACCCGTTAGGTATGGGCGCGCCCCCCCACCGTCAAGCTGGCCGCGCGCGATGGGCTGGACGGGTCAGCGCGGCGCAAGGTGGGGGCGGATGGGCGGCAGCTCCGCGTCCATGGTCATGAAGACGGGGCCGGCGGTCCACACGATGGCGGTGGAGATGGGCCCGGGTATCTGTGCGCTGAGGAGCGCGCGGTAGATGGCGAGCTGGCGCCCATAGGAGGGCGGGGCGGCGCTGGGGTTCGCAGGAACCGGGCGGTCCGTCTTAAAGTCGACGATAAGCGTCTCATCCCCCAGCTGCACGCGATCCACCCGCGCAAGGGCACGGCGCACCTTGCCGTCCTCCATGACCACATCGCCGATGAGGCTCACTTCCCGGTGCAGCTCGTCCGGTTGAACCGCCAATTGCGGAAGGGCGAGGGCGCCGAGAACTTCGTGCACGATGTGGTCGACCCTCTCCCCCAGCTCCGGGTGGTACTGGCGCGCCAGGGTTTTAAGATTTTCTGTGTCGCCGCTGCGCTCGAGCAGGGCGTGCACCAAAATCCCGTGTTGCGCTGCAGGCAGCACCCGGTCGTCCTCGCCAGCGGTTTTCGCGGCGTCGTGGTGCTCTGACGGCACAATGGGTTCCGGCGGGCTTGGCCTCGCGGGGGGCGGGGAGCGGAGCCAATGGGGCGGCTCCGGCGGCGCAGCTTTGGCCGTTTTGTCAGCCGGCGCCGGGGCGGGGCCGGTGGCCGCCGGCGTTCGCCACGAAATGCCTTCTCCCGCTGGGGTTTGCGTGGGGCTCGCATGCGGGGCCAGCGCGTCCCACACGACGCCATGCCACATGCCGGCCTTGGGTTTGGTGGTGCGGTACGCGCCGCACATGACAAGGTGCCGTTCCGCCCGGGTCATGCCCACGTAAAGGAGCCGGTCATGCTCGGCAGCTTCGTTGCGCTCAAGGGTCGCCACAGCCTCGGCGATGGGCGCCGGCCGGTCTTCTTTGCGCGGCACCTTAGCGAGCACCTCCTCCGTTTCGCCCATGGGAAGCGTCATCACCGTGGGTGGCTGGCTGCGCCCCGGCTTCTGGCCAATGTCAGCGAGGAAAACCACCTCTGCCTCCAGGCCCTTGGCACCATGGACGGTCATGACGCGCACCTTGCCGCCAGAATTTTCCGCGGCGCGGCGGATTTCGGCCTTCAACCTCGTGAGGCGCTGCAAGAAGGGGTCCATGGCCGCAATGTCCGCCGCCTCCGCCGACAGCGCGATGTGAAGGAAGGCATCAAGGGCATCCTCCGCCTCCGAGCCGAGGCGTGCGGCAAAATCCCCTCGCCGTCCTTCGCTGATCAATAGCCGGGCGAAAAAGTCGAACGGGCGCTCGGTGAGGGCGGCGCGACGCCAACGGGTCAGCGTCCGGTGGGCGGCCTGGGCTTTGCTGTCACCGCTCGCGAGGGCGTCGAACAGGCTTTGATCGCGGCCATGGGCAAGGTGGAAGAGCTCCTCTTCCGAAAAGCCGAAGAGCGGGCTCTTTAGGGCTGCGGCGAGGGAAAGGTCATCGGTGGCGACAAGGGCGCGGGCAAGGGCAAGGAGGTCCTGGACCGCGATGTGCTTGGTGACGTCGAGCCGGTCCGAGCCCGCAGCGGGGATCCCCCTCGCCTTCAGCTCGCGGTTCATGATGCCGGCGAACCTCCCCCGGTTGCGCGACAGGATCATCACGTTGCCCGGGTCCACGGGCGCGCCGCCATCGGGGCCGGTTTGTGCCCACGCCTCGATCTGATCGGCAATGGCCCAGGCAAGTTTTACCTCGCCGGTGCGCTCCGATGTGGCGTCGAGCGGGGCGTCCCAGGCGTCCGGGGTCTCCGCCTCGTCATCGCTGAGAAGCGGCCACACGTCGACGCCGCCATCGATGGTGACGGTGGGCCGATGGATGGTGCCGCCGGCGCCTGCCCCGATGGCCGCCGCCCTCGCCGGGCTTTGAAACACCCGGTCCACGGCGGCAAGCACCTGGGGGGCGGAGCGGAACGAATGGGAAAGCGCCACCGGGGCAAAGGGCATTTCCGCGCCCGCCGCCAGGGATGAGTATTGGTCGCGCTTCTCGCCGAAAAGGTGCGGTGCGGCGCCCTGGAAGGAGTAGATGGACTGTTTTTCGTCGCCCACCACAAAAACGGTGCGGTGGGCCTGACGTGCCCCGGCTCCGGCATAAAACTCACCGGTGAGGGCGTCCACCAGGTCCCACTGGGCCGGCGAGGTGTCCTGGGCTTCGTCGAGCATCACGTGGTCGATGCCCTCGTCGAGCTTGTAGCGCACCCACTCGGCCGCCCCTTCGGTCTTCACAAGGTTCATGGCGGTTTCGATTTGGTCGTCGTAGTCCACGAAACCGCGCCGGCGCTTTTCCGCCTCCAGCCGTTCTTGGACCGGGTAGGCGAGCTGGGCGAGGGGCACGGTCCCTTCGATCACCGCCGCGGCCCGTTCTCGCACCACCACCGCAGCGAGGCGATGGGCTTCGACCTCAAGCGTGTCCGTGAGATCCGGCACCAAGGAGAGCACCTTCTTGGGCAGTTTTTTCGGTGTGGCACCGGCGGTGAGGAGCGCTTCGGCGCGCACCCGGTCCCGCTCGCCCGCCGGCGGATCGACCGCTGCTTCGAGCCGCGGCAGCTGACGCTTGTCGGCACCGCTTTCCAGCCACGCCTCGTGGAGCCGTCGCCAGTCCGCCTCCGCCATGGTGCTGGGCGCAATGGGGCGGTCGTCGAACGCCAGCGCGGCCTTGAGGTGGGCGGTGAGGCGCGCGGAAGAAGTGCCGCCCGCAAGCCAGTGGGTAAGGGTGTCGCGCTCACCCAAGAACGCGCGGATGACGTCGGGCAAGGAGGCGTCCGCCACGTGGGGAATGGCGGCGGAGAGCTCTGCCGCCACATCGCCGGCGGGGTTTTCAGCGGCCTCGGCAAGGGTCGCGGCGATGGCCCGGTCGATGAGATCGTTGCGGGTGGGGTCGTCCAGAATTTGGAACGCGCCCGAAACGTTGGCTTCCAGGGGAAACCGGCGCAATAGCGCGGCCGCAAAGGCGTGGATCGTTGAAACCTTGAGCCCGCCCGGGGTTTCGAGCGTCCGCGCGAAAAGGGTTCTGGCGCGCTGGGTGGCCTCGGCAGAATCGGTGTTGGGGGCAAGGACGGCGACCCGATGGGCAAGCTCGCTGTTCGGCAAGGTGGCGAGGGTCGCCAGCTCCTTAAAAACGCGGCCGGCCATTTCCGCTGCTGCCGCATTGGTGAAGGTGAGGCACAAAATCGCGCCGGGCTCCACGCCGGAGAGCAACAGCCGCACCACCCGCTGGGCGAGCACATAGGTTTTGCCCGCGCCCGCGTTGGCGCTCACCCAGACCGAGGCCGCGGGATCGCTGGAGCGGCCCTGCGCCGCCACCGCCTCCGGGGGAACCACCAGTCTCGTCAAAGTGTTAGCGCAGCGCGGGGCTGGTGCGGGTCAAAGCCGTCATCTCCGCCACCCCTCCGTCCAATGTTGATAAATGCAAAACCACCGACGCCACTTAATCAGTGCGCGGCGCCCTTGGGTAGAAGGCGCGACCCGGCCACCACCGAAGTGCACAAGGAATGGGCGCGCACCGAAGCTGCACTCCTTGACAGCAGGTTAACGCCAACGCTTCTCTAAGCGCGACCAGCCCTTTCATGTCACGAGGCCGTTCGATGCTCACCACACGCCGCGCGGTGCTTGCGCTCGCCGCCGCACTTCCTCTCCTCGGTCCCCTTTCCGCGACCACCGCCGCCGCCGAAACCTTAGAAGTGGCGGCCATCTACACCGTCCCCGTCGAACAGCAATGGGTGAGCCGCATCCACAAGGCCCTCAACGCCGCCAAGGAGCGCGGAGACATCACCTATGTGTTCTCCGAAAACGTCTCCAACGCGGACTATGAGCGCGTCATGCGCGAGTACGCCGAGGCCGGCAAAACCCTCATCGTCGGCGAAAGCTTTGCCGTGGAGCGAGCGGCCCGGGACGTGGCGAAGGACTATCCGGAAATTGCCTTCCTCATGGGCTCGTCGGGCCAGCCCCAGGACCCCAACTTTTCCGTCTTCGACAATTACATCCACGAGCCGGCCTACCTCACGGGGATGATCGCCGGCGCCGATTCCAAGTCCAACGTCATCGGCATGGTGGGCGGCTACGCGATCCCGGAGGTGAACCGGCTGATGCATGCCTTCATGGCGGGTGCCCGGGAGACCAATCCCGATGTCAACTTCCTCGTCACCTTCATCAACTCCTGGTACGACCCGCCCAAGGCCAAGGAAGCGGCCTTTGCCATGATCGATGCGGGCGCGGACGTCATGTATGCGGAGCGCTTTGGCGTGTCCGACGCGGCGGTGGAGCGCGAAATCAAAGCCATCGGCAACGTCATCGACACCGCCGGGGACTATCCGGGCACCATCCTCGCCTCGGCCATCTGGCACATGGAGCCCACCATCGAAGCCGCCATCGCATCGGTGAAGGACGGCAACTTCATCGCCGAGGACTATGGCAAGTACTCCTTCATGCCCATCGGCGGCGGTTCGCTGGTGTTCGATGACGCTCTCGTGCCAGACGACGTGGCAACGGCAGTGAAGGCCAAGGAGGCGGCCATCATGGACGGTTCGGTGACCATCGAGATCGACGACAGCGAGCCCAAGTCCACAATGTGAGTTTCGTTTCGGCCGGCGGTGACGACGCGCCCACCGTCCTCGCCCTTGAGGGGGTGACGAAGCGGTTCGGCGCCCTCACCGCCAACGATGGCATCGACCTCACCCTTCGTCGCGGCGAGGTGTTGGCGCTGCTGGGCGAAAACGGCGCCGGCAAAACCACGCTCATGAACGTCCTCTTCGGAAAATACACCGCCGAAGGGGGTCGCGTTTTGGTGGAGCGAGACGGCGCGTTGGAGCCGCTGGAGCCCGGCTCGCCCGCGGCGGCGCTGGGGGCGGGCATTGCCATGGTCCACCAGCATTTTACGCTCGCCGAAAACCTTTCGGGCCTCGACAACATCCTCTTGGGCACCCGCAGCCTCTGGAAATTCGGTTGGGGCGGTGCCCGCCGCGCGGCTCGAACGCGGCTTCAAGGGATTATCGAGGCGAGCGGGCTTGCCGTACCCCTTGATGTGCGTGTGGACCGGCTCTCGGTGGGCGAGCGCCAGCGCATCGAAATTCTCAAATCCCTTTACCGGGAGGCGCGGGTGCTGGTGCTCGACGAGCCCACGGCGCTGTTGACGCCCCAGGACGCCGACCGGCTGTTTGGGACGCTGAAAAAGCTGACGGCGACCGGGCTCTCAGTGATCCTCATCAGCCACAAATTACGGGAAGTTTTTTCAGCCACCGACCGCATCGTCGTGCTGCGCCACGGTCGCAAGGTGGGCGAGACGGCAACGGCGGCGGCGGACGCCACCTCGCTGGCTGAGATGATGGTGGGGAGCGCCGTCCCCAAGACGGTGCATTCGGCCCGAACCCCTGGCGAACCGGTGGTGGTGCTCGACGGGGTCAGCGTTTCCGCCGAGCACGGCACCGCCCTCGACCGCGTGGACCTTAAAGTGCACGCGGGGGAGATCGTCGGGGTGGCCGGCGTGTCGGGCAATGGGCAGGGGGCGCTGGCGGCACTTTTGAGCGGCCTTGCGGTGCCTGCTGGCGGCACGGCGCAGATTCTTGGGAAGCAGGTGGAGCGGGTGGACCCGGGCGGCCTCAGCACAGCGGGCGTTGCGCGCATTCCCGAAGATCGTCACCAGGATGGTGTGGTGGGCACCATGACGGTGGCCGAAAACCTGGCCCTGGAAAATCTAAAAACCCCTTCGGTGTCTTCCCGCGGTGTGCTGCGCCTCTCGGCGATGACGTCGCAAGCACGCAAAACCATTGCCGAGAGCGACATCCGCTGCCAGGGGCCCCAAAGCACCGTCCGCTTGATGTCCGGCGGCAACATTCAAAAGCTCATCCTTGCCCGCACCCTGGGTCGAAAGCCCCGCTTTGTTCTGGCAAACCAACCGACGCGCGGCCTTGATCTGGGCGCAGCGGCGGACGTGGCGCGGCGGCTCGACGAGGCGGCCACCCAGCATCGGGCGGGCGTTCTCCTCATCTCCGAGGACCTTGACGAACTTTTGGCCGTTGCCGACCGCATCGTCGTCCTCCACGAGGGTCGATTGTCGGAGGCGGGGCCTGCGGCGGCTGCGGACCGTAACGCCATCGGGCTCATGATGTCGGGCCAGGCGGCAGCGTGAGCGAGGTCGCAGCGGCGCCGCTGAAGCGCAGCCGGCCCGCGAGCGCCGGCGCCATTTCCGTGGGCGTGCGGGTCCTTGCCGGCATCGCCGCCCTTCTTCTGGCGGCGCTTCCTCTTCTCGCCACCGGCGCCCCCATCATCGAGGCCTACGGCTTGATGGTGACCGGTGCCCTGGGCTCCGCATTCGCCGTTTCCGAAACGCTCACCCGCGCAACGCCGCTCATCCTCACCGGCCTTGCCGCCGCCGTCGCCTTCCGCGCGAAACTTTGGAACATCGGCGCGGAGGGGCAGCTTTATGCCGGCGCCATCGCCACCGTGGTGGTGGGCACCGGGCTCATCGAGGCACCGGCCTTCATCACCTTGCCGGCGGTGGTTCTTGCTGGCGCCGCCGCGGGCGCCTTCCTGATGCTCATCCCGACGCTCCTAAAGGTGCGGCTCGGGGTGGACGAGGTGGTGACCACCCTCCTTCTCAACTTCGTCGTGCTTCTTTTCGTTCAGATGCTCCTCGATGGAGCGCTCAAAGACCCCATGGGAATGGGTTGGCCCCAGTCGCCTCCGGTGGTTCCCGCAGCCGAACTCCCAGAAATCTGGCCTCGCACCCGGCTTCACGCAGGGCTCATCCTGGGCATCGTCGCGGCGCTAGTACTCTCCTTTGTGATTGCCCGCACCACCTTCGGGTTCCGGATGCGAGCGGTGGGGGAAAACGCCGCCGCCGCACGGTTTGCAGGGATTTCGGTCGCCAAAACCATGATCGGCGTGGGGCTCATTTCCGGCGCCCTCGCGGGGCTTGCCGGGGTGGGGGAAGTCGCCGGGCTCAAGGGCTATCTCACCTCCGACATTTCGCCCGGCTTTGGCTATGCGGGGATCGTGGTTGCCATGCTCGCGGGACTTTCGCCCATCGGTTCGGTGGTTTCGGCCCTCTTCATCGCGGCCATTTACGTGGGTGCCGATTCCATGAGCCGGGCGCTCGGCGTCTCGTCGTACCTTGCGGACCTCATCGTCGCGATGGCGCTCATCTCCATCCTCATCGGCGAGGTGGTGGCGCGGCGGCTCACCCGGGGAGCCCGTTGATGGATCTTCTGGATCTCGTCTTCTCGGCCAACTTCGTCGCCGCGACCATCAGGATCGCAACGCCGCTCCTCTTCGGTGTTTTGGGGGCGCTCCTTTGCGAGCGGGCGGGGGTGCTCAACCTCGGTATCGAGGGAATTTTTGTGGCCGGCGCCTTCGTCGGCTGGATGGCGGTCTACGCCGGCGCGGGGCCCTGGGGGGGCGTTGTGGCGGCCCTTGCCATCGGCGCGGTCTTCGGCGCCATCCATGCGGGGCTCACGGTGTGGCTTGCCCTTTCGCAGCACGTATCGGGCCTCGCCATCACCCTCTTTGCCACCAGCGCGGCCTATTTCGCCTACCGCACGGCCTTGCCCGACGTTTCGTCGCCGCCCCGCGTAACCCCGTTCCAGCCCATGGAATTTTTCGAGACCGTTCCGCTGGTGGGGCCGGTGCTTGCCCAACAAACGCCGATGACGTTGCTTGCCTTCCTCCTTGCCGGCCTCATCGCCTATGCCTTGTCGCGCACGCCGGTGGGGCTGGCAGTGCGCGCGGTGGGCGATAGCGCCGCGGCGGTGGAGGCGCAGGGGCTGCCGGTCCGCCCGCTGAGGACCGGTGCTGTCGTGGCCGGTTCGATGCTGATGGCGCTGGGCGGCGCGTTCCTCACCATTTCCGCCTTCGACGCCTTTTACTTCGGCATGGTGAACGGCCGGGGCTGGATCTGCATTGCCCTCGTGGTCTTTGCGTCCTGGCGGCCCGGGCGGGCGGTGGCCGGCGCGCTGCTATTCGGCGCGTTTGACGCCTTCCAGGTGCGCCTTCAAACCCAAGCGGGCGTGGCGCTTCCGGGCGAGGTATTTTTGATGCTCCCCTACCTCCTGTCGATCCTTGCCCTCATCCTTGTGGCGCGGCGGGCGGACTATCCGCGAGCCCTCCTCAAACCCTATTTCCGGAACGACCGTTGATGGACCTCATCGTCAAGAACGCGCACCTGCCCGACGGGCGCACCGGCATCGACATTGCCGCCCAGGATGGTCGCATTGTCGCCGTGGAGCCGGGCATCGACGGGGAGGCGGCAGAGGTCATCGACGCCGCCGGCTGCCTCGTGTCGCCGCCCTTCGTGGACGCCCATTTCCACATGGACGCCACCCTTTCCCTGGGCGAGCCGCGCCTCAACGTGAGCGGCACGCTGCTCGAAGGGATCGCGCTTTGGGGCGAACTGAAGCCGCTTCTGACCCCCGAGGCGGTGGTGGAGCGGGCGCTGCGTTATTGCGATCTGGCGGTGAGCCAGGGCCTTCTCGCCATCCGCAGCCATGTGGACGTGTGCGATGATCGCCTCACCGCCGTCGATGCGCTTCTGGATGTGCGCGAAACGGTCAAGGATTACATCACTCTCCAGCTCGTAGCGTTCCCCCAGGACGGCTATTTCCGATCCCCTGGCGCTGCCGACAACCTGGCGCGGGCCCTCGACAAGGGTGTCGATGTGGTGGGCGGCATTCCCCACTTTGAGCGGACCATGGCCGATGGCGCCGCGTCCGTGCGCGCCCTTTGTAATATCGCCGCCCAGCGGGGGCTGCCCGTCGATATGCACTGCGACGAGACCGACGATCCGTCATCGCGCCACATCGAAACCTTGGCGGAAGAAACCCACCGGCTCGGCCTCTCGGGACGGGTTGCCGGTTCGCACCTCACATCCATGCACTCCATGGACAATTATTACGTCACCAAGCTCTTGCCGCTGATGGCGGAGGCGGGGGTGGCAGCCATCGCGAACCCCCTCATCAACATCACTATCCAGGGCCGATCCGACACCTACCCCAAGCGCCGCGGTCTCACCCGTGTGCCGGAACTGCGCGCCGCCGGCGTTCCGGTGGCATTCGGCCACGATTGCGTCCTTGACCCTTGGTATTCCCTGGGCCAGGCGGACATGCTGGAGGTGGCCTCCATGGGTCTTCACGTGGCCCTCACCACCAGCCGCGCGGAAATGGCCGAGGCTTTTGGGGCGGTGACGGAAGTCCCTGCGGCGGTCATGGGCCTTGAGGGTTATGGCCTCGCCAAGGGTCGTCGGGCCGACATGGTGGTGCTCCAGGCCAACGATCCGGTGGAGGCGATCCGGCTCAAGGCAACGCGGCTTTACGTAATCAAGTCCGGCAAGGTGATTGCTCGCACGGCCCCTGCCATCGCCTCTCTTTTCGTCCCCGGTCGGCCTGCCGAGGTGGACGGCATGGCGTTCGCGCCGGGTGAAAACCGAGGGCCGACGAGGGGCGTCTAAATTCCCATCGCGGGACGGTGCCGCAGACATCATCACAAAGAAGGGGGCGCCGCGACGGTTCGCGACGCCCCTTTTTCCCCCGTACGGTCCGGCTCGGATCGCCTGGTCTTGACGTGTCGCGACGCCTCTTCCACGACGAGCTTCACGGTCTGCATCTCACGACGCAGCCACGAACCTGCATTGGCTTTCAGCGCTGAAGCAAAGGTCGCTCAAAAGCCCAGAGCACGCCGGACTGCGACCGTCGTTTTTGTAGAGCTAACGAACCGGAGTATCACCTCATAGAGTTGCGGCTAACTTAAAAAATCAACCAAAAATTGTTTAACCATAATGCGGTACAATGTCAATAAAAAAATTGCATCTATAACGCCGCGCTAAATTGAATGGAGAGCGACTAAAGGTGGGCCCTTTTCTGCTACCGCCTTGTGGGGGCGCTGTCACGAACGTATGAGACGCTAGTCGTGGGTGCGGCGGGCGGCTTTGAGTCGCACTCTCGTCCACGTCCGGATAAAGACCTGCCCGAACTGGCAAAGGGCCCCGGTTTCTTTGGGGAATGAACGACGACATTTATGGTGCGTTACGCGGTCTATCTCACACCGGTCTGGGAGAGCGACCTTGCCGATGCTGCTGCCCGCTGGCTTGGGCGATGCGCATTCGAAGGCAAGCGCACGGCGCCACTCGCGCCGCCGGAAGCTGCACCCGAAGTTCCCGCTCAGTACGGTTTCCATGCAACCATGCGTGCGCCCTTTCGGCTGCGCGCAGATCAAGGCGAGGCGCAGTTGTTGCGCACCTTCGGGGCATTCGCCGCGCGTCAGGGCCTTGTCAGCGTCCCCTTGGAGGTGGGGCGGCTGGGTAATTTTCTAGCATTGGTGTCATCGGACCCCACACCGCTCGCCGCCGCTGCGAATGCAGCGCTTGAAGCGTTCGAGCCTTTCCGCGCCCCCCTCAGCGAGGCGGAACGGGCCCGGCGCAATCCCGAGAAACTCGATGAGCGCGGCCGCGAGTTGCTGGATCGTTGGGGCTACCCCTACGTGGAAGAGCGTTTCACGTTTCACATGACGCTCTCAGGTCCTGTAAAAGGGGAGAATGCGCTAAAGGACGTGGAGGCGGCGGCCGCGCGGCACTTTGCTTCTTTCGTGGACGGAACGCCGGTCGAGCTGGAATTTGCGCTATTTTCCCAAAACGCGGACGAGCCGTTCCGCATCATCGCCACAGCGGCGGAGACCCTACTGTGACCGTTTACGCCAACGCAAAGATCGTCCTCGAGAGCGAGGTGGTGGAGGGCCACATGGCGGTGGCCGACGGACGCATCGCGGCCATCGATCACGGACCCGCCAAAGGTGAGGATTTTGGCGGCGACTATATTGTGCCCGGCCTTGTGGAACTGCACACGGACCATCTGGAAGTGCACGTGGCGCCCCGTCCGGGGGTGCGCTGGGATGTGACGGCGGCGATCCAGGCCCACGATGCGCAAATTGCCGCGTCCGGCATCACCACCGTGCTCGACGCGCTGCGGGTGGGTTTGGACACCGACGGCAGCCTCACGTCCAAGGACAGCCGCGAAATTGCCGACGCCATCCTCGCCTCCCAGGCCGAGGGGCGGCTGCGGGCCGAGCACCGGTTCCACCTGCGCTGCGAGGTTTCCGACGAGCACGCCATCCCCGGCTACAACCTTTTTGAGGGTCTCAGCGCCGTGGACCTCATCTCGCTGATGGACCACACGCCTGGGCAGCGTCAGTTCCAAACCATGGATTCCTACAAGCTCTACTTCCAGACGAAGAAGGGGATGACGGACGAGGAGTTCGACCACTTTCAGCGCACCCGCCGCAGCCGCGCCGCCATCTGGTCGGATCGCAACCGCCGGGAGCTGGCGGAGCGGGCAAAGGCCCGCGGCACGGTGATCGCCAGCCATGACGATGCCACCGAGGACCACGTGGCCGAAGCCGTGCGGGACGGCGTGACTCTTGCGGAATTCCCCACCACCTTTAAGGCCGCCGACGCGTCTCGGGCGGCGGGGATGATGGTGCTCATGGGCGGTCCGAACATGGTGCGCGGGAGTTCCCACTCGGGCAACGTGTCGGCCGCGGATCTTGCCGACCGCGACTCCCTCGACATTTTGTCCTCCGATTACGTGCCGTTTTCGCTGCTTCAGGGGGCGTTTGCGCTGGCGGACCGGCCCCGGTGGGGTTTGCCCAGGGCGATCGCGACGGTGACGCGGGCGCCAGCCCGGGCTGTGGGCCTGACGGATCGTGGTGTGCTGGAAGCGGGCGCCCGGGCCGATTTCGTGCGCGTGCGTCGGCCGGAAGGCGGCGTTCCGGTGGTCTGCGGCGTCTGGCGCGAAGGTCAACGCGTCGCCTGATTTTCGGGCCCCTGGCACAGCGCCACCGCGCGGGTCCGTCGCGGCGAAAATTGCCCTAGAATCGCGCCGCCATGGTCAAAACCCCGTCACCGCCCGCGCTCACCACGCTCTACCTTCTGGCGGCCATCTCGCCGCTGACGCTCAACATGATCGTGCCGTCGCTGGCGAACATCTCGCACGACCTCAACGCCGACTACGCCGTCATCAGCCTTGCGCTTGGTGGCTTTCTTGCGGCCACGGCTGTGGTGGAGCTGATCGTCGGGCCGCTCTCCGATCGCGTGGGCCGCCGCCCCGTACTTCTTGCGGCGCTCGGCGTCTTTTCGGTGGCGTCCCTGGGGTGCGCTCTGGCCCGCAGCGCGGAAGTGTTTCTGGCCTTCAGGATGCTGCAGGCCGGCGCGGTCAGCGGCTATGTGCTTTCCCTGGCCATTGTGCGCGACACCCGGGATGGGCCACAGGTAGCCGCTCTACTGGGGCGCATTGGGATGGCGATGGCCCTCGCGCCGATGCTGGGGCCGGTCCTGGGCAGCCTTCTGGATGCGGCCCTCGGGTGGCGGGCCGTCTTTATGTTCTATGGCGCCGCAGGGCTGGGCTTGGTTCTGCTGACGTGGGTTGATCTGGGCGAAACCGCGAAACCGCTTTCGGACGCGGACGATCCCGAAGCTAGCCGCTTGGGGAGCCTTTTTGGCTCGGCGGTCTTCTGGAGCTATGCGTTTTGTACGGCACTTTCCATCGGTGCATTTTATGTCTTCCTCGCCGGCGCGCCGCTGATCGCCAGTGGAATTTTCGGCATCACGACGGTCCACCTCGGGTTCTTCGTGGGGAGCATTACGGCGGGCTTCATGTTCGGCAGCTTTTTGGTCTCGCGGTTCGGTCCGCGCTACGGCCAAGGCGTGATGATGCTGGTGGGCCGAGTGGTGGCATGTGCCGGGCTTTTTGTCGGCCTTGCCGCCCTCGCCGTCGGTTCCCTCACGCCGCTGCTATATTTCGGCTGCACCATCTTCGTCGGTCTTGGGAACGGCCTTACGATCCCCAACAGCAATGCCGGCGCCATGTCGGTGCGTCCGCGCCTGGCGGGCAGCGCGGCCGGCATCACCGGCGCGCTGACCTTGGCCATCGGAGCGGTCCTCGCCACGTCCACAAGCCTCATCCTCCAGGAACACCCCTCCCCAGAGGGTTTACTGATCTTGATGCTGACGGCGTCCTTCGCGGCGCTCTTGTCGGCGGCCGCGGCGATCCGGTTGGAACGACGGGCGGCTCAAGTCCCGGTGGGGTAGGTGTTGCTTCCAAGACGGTTGTTCATGGCGGCGCGACCGCTGGGCAAGGTGCCATAACTCTCCCGCCTTGATCCATCTTCCCGCGCAGCGCCTGATGCCTCAAGGGACGCTTCGCACTTTGCCCTTGACCCATCAGGCGCTGCGCGGGCTCAAAGAATGTGTCGGCTCCGGAAGAACGTCGCTTTTTGGTGTCCCACCAAA
>JBCCYN010000018.1:0-41456 GCA_039189655.1 Pseudomonadota bacterium
CGGACGCGTTCGTGGTGTGTCACGAACCGACGCGGACCCACATGCGCGGGGTGACGACACCTTTGCCCACCATCACCCAGGTGGTGGAGATGACGGTGTCCCTTGGCAGCCTGACCAACCCCGCCATTCGCCCTGCCGGGATCGCCATCAACACCGCCGCCCTTGGCAAAGCCGACGCTCGCGCCGCCATCGCCGAGGCAGAGCGGGCCCACGGGCTCCCCGCCACGGATCCGGTCCGCTTCGGGGTCGATCCCATCGTGGCGCACCTCAAAACAGAGTTTGGCGCATGAGACAGCTCACGGTCCGGGCAGAGATATTCCCGATCCGCGGCTCGTTCCGCATCGCGCGCGGCGAGCGCACCGAAGCCCACGTGGTGGTGGCTGAAATCACCGACGGCACCCACCGCGGACGCGGCGAATGCGTCCCCTATGGGCGGTACGGCGAGAGCGTGGAGGGCGTCCTAGCAGCCATCGAAGCGGTGGCCGAACCGGTCGCGAACGGCCTCGATCGGGCCGCATTGCAGGATCTGATGCCACCAGGTGCTGCCCGGTGCGCGGTGGACTGCGCGCTCTTCGACATCGAGGCAAAGGCCGCGGGCGTTGCGGTGGGTGAAACCCTTGGAATCGCGCTAACGCCCCTTCAAACCGCCTACACCATCTCGCTGGGCGAACCGAAGGCCATGGCGGAAGCTGCCGCCAGCTCCGGACACCCTCTCTTGAAAATCAAGCTCGGAGCCCCCCAAGGGGATGACGAGCGCATCGAGGCCATCCGCCGCGCCGTGCCCGAGACGAGGCTCATCGTGGATGCCAACGAGGGCTGGAGCGACGCAAACCTCCTTCGCCACCTGGGCACCTGCGCAGACGCCGGCGTCGCGCTGGTGGAGCAGCCCCTCCCCGCCTCCCGCGACGGGGCCTTGGCAACCATTTCCCATCCGGTCCCCATCTGCGCCGACGAGAGCGCCCACACCAGCGAGGGTCTTTCCGACCTTGCCCGCCGCTACGATGCGGTGAATGTGAAACTGAACAAGGCGGGTGGCCTCACCGAGGCTCTCAAAATGGTGGAGGCCGCAAAGGACGCGGGCCTCACAGTGATGCTGGGCTGCATGGTCGGCACGTCGCTCGCCATGGCGCCCGCCCTTTACGCTGCGATGGGCGCGGAGTTCGTCGACCTTGATGGTCCGCTCCTCCTGGCCCGCGACCGGGAGCACCCGCTCCACTATGACGGCGCCATGATCCAACCGCCCGAACCGGCGCTCTGGGGCTGACGCTGGCCCCCGCGACCACCCAAGAAGGGCCAAAAACCCTCTTCGCCCTTGTGGATGGTCAGACGGCCGCCGCGCCCGCCATCATCGACGACAACGGGCGCCGGTTTTCCTACGGCGAACTCACGGCAATGACGCTGCGCGCCGCAGATGCCCTTGCCACGCTCGGGGTGCGCGCCGGCGATCGGGTACTCCTCATCTCGGAAAACAGCGCCGAGTACGCAGTGGCGCTCCTTGCCATAAACCGGCTCGGCGCTTGGCTCTCTCCGGTGAATGCGCGCCACACGGCAACGGAGATCAAAGCCATCGCCGATCACGCCGGTGCGCGGGCGCTCGTCTTTACCACCGGTGCCTCCGCCAACGCGGCTCGCCATGGCGAAGAGTGGCGCGCGACGGTAATCGCCGAGACCGAGGCCGGACCTCTCACCGTTGCGGGCGCCTTTAAGGTCGAGCCGGAACCCTGCGGGCCGGACGCGGCGCAAAACGTTGCCGCGCTGATCTACACCACCGGCACCACGAGCGCGCCAAAGGGCGTCATGCTCACCAATGCGAACCTCATCTGGAATGCGCAAACGTCATCGCAAGTGCGCGGCATCACCGCCGACGACGAGGTGTTGAGCGTGCTGCCGGGGACGCACATCTTCGGCTTTTCATCGGTCGTCCTGGGCGCCCTTTCGGTGGGCGCAACGCTGCGCTTCATCGCGTGCTTCTCGCCCGAAGCGGTGCTCGATGCCCTTGCTGCCGGCGTCAGCGTGTTTCCCACCGTGCCCAACATGTTTGAGCGCATCCTCACCCACATGGAGCGCACCGGCCAGCCGTTGAGCGCCCCAAGGCTGAAGTACATTTCCGCAGGCGGAGCGCCCCTCGACACGGACTGGAAGGCCCGCACCGAGAAGGTCTTCGGCCTGCCGCTCCACAACGGCTACGGCATCACCGAGACATCCCCCGGGATTGCCACCACGTTGCCCTCGGCACCTCGGCACGACCTTTCAGCGGGGCCGCCGGTGCCGGGCGTGACTGTGCGGGTGGAAAACCCGGACGAGCAGGGCGTCGGCGAACTCATCATCCAAAGTCCCGGCGTCATGAAGGGTTATTACCGAAACGAGGCCGAGACCCAACGTGTGCTACTGCCCGATGGTTGGTTTTGCTCCGGCGACATGGGCCGCGTCGAAGAAGACGGTGCCATCACTGTACTCGGCCGTGCCAAGGAACTCATCGTGCGCTCCGGGTTCAACGTTTACCCACCCGAGATTGAGGCGATGCTGACCCAGGACCCAGAAGTTCTCCAGGCGGCCGTGGTGGGCCGGCCGGTCAAGGGAAACGAAGAGATCATCGCCTTCATCATCGCGCCCGGCGCCGAAACCAGCAAAATCGCCGAGCGCCTGCGGGCCCATCTCACGCCCTACAAAGTGCCCCAGCGCATCATCAAGGTGGACGCGTTTCCCGCCGCCCCCACCGGCAAGGTTCTTCGGCACAAGCTTTTATCGCACTTTGCGGAGACGCTCGCGGCCGACCGTAGCGACTAGGGAAGGAAAACCATGGGCGAAGGTCCCGTCACCATCGAACGCGTCGGCGCCGTTGGCCTTGTGCGCATCGACAACCCACCGGTGAACGCCGCGTCCCAAGCGGTGCGCCTAGGGCTCGACGATGCGGTGCGCGCCCTCGACGCCGACCACGCGGTGGGCGTCATCGCGCTTTATGGCGCGGACCGCACCTTCATCGCCGGGGCTGACATCCGCGAGTTCGGTAAACCACCCCTGGCGCCGATTTTACCGGACGTCTGCAATACCATCGAGAATTCGCACACCCCGGTGGTTGCGGTGCTTCACGGCACGACGTTGGGGGGCGGCCTTGAAGTGGCACTCGCCTGCCGCGCCCGGGTGGCGCTCGCGGGCACGACTGTCGGCCTTCCAGAAGTGAGCTTGGGGATTTTTCCCGGCGCCGGCGGCACCCAGCGGACCCCGCGCCTGACCGGGATGAAGGCGGCGCTTGACCTCATCACCTCTGGGCGGCGGGTGGGCGCGGAAGAAGCAAAAAGCCTCGGCATCATCGACCAAATCCGCGATGGCGAGCCGCGCGAGGTGGCCGTTGCCGCTGCCGCCGATGTGCAGTCGGGCGCCCTCCCAGTGCGCCGCACGGGCGAACTCCCGGTGGTCACCGACGAAGAGGCACTTCAGACCACGGCTGAAACGCTAAAGAAAAACCAGCCGCACCTCCTGTCGCCGCTAAAAGCGGTGGACGCGGTGGCCGCGAGCGCAAGACCCCTTGCCGAAGGTCTTGCCATCGAACGCGCCCTCTTCATGGAGTGCCTCGACAGCCCGCAAAGGGCCGGCCTGGTGCACGCGTTCTTTGCCGAACGCGCCGTTGCAAAAATCCCCGAAGCCGGCGCGACGGCCCGGCCGGTAAACTCGGTGGGGGTGGTGGGCGGCGGCACCATGGGATCAGGCATTGCCACTGCCGCGCTCCTCGCAGGTCTCAAGGTCACGCTGGTGGAGCGGGACGACGACAGCGCCCAGAAGGCCCGCGGCACTGTTTTAAAGAACCTCGACGGGGCCGTGGCACGCAAAAAGCTCTCCGCCGATGCACGCCAGCGGATCGAGGCCGAATACTTTGCCGCCAAAGACGATCTTGCGACCCTTGCGGACGTGGATCTCGTAATCGAGGCCGTCTTCGAGGACATGGCGGTAAAGAAAGAACTGTTTGGCAGGCTCGACGGCATCGCGAAAGACGGCGCGATCCTCGCCAGCAACACCTCCTACCTGGATCTTAACGAAATCGCCTCGGTGACTGGCCGGCCCCAGGATGTGATTGGGCTTCACTTCTTTTCCCCCGCTCACATCATGCGGCTCCTGGAAGTCGTGGTGGGCGACAAGACCACCCCGGAGGTGGTGGCCACGGGTTTTGCTTTGGCGAAACGGCTGCGCAAAGTGGCGGTGCGTGCGGGGGTCTGCGACGGGTTCATCGGTAACCGCATCCTTTCCCACTACCGTAAAGTCACCGAATACATGGTCCTTGACGGTGCCTCCCCCCAACAGGTGGACGAGGCGCTCGAAGCCTACGGATTTGCCATGGGTCCCTTCGCGGTGGCCGACCTTGCGGGCATCGATATCAGCTGGGCTGAGCGCAAGCGCCGTGCTCCCATGCGCCCACCCCAGGAGCGCTATAGCCGTATTTCCGACCGGCTTTGCGAGGTGGGCGCCTTCGGCCGCAAAGCCGGTCGCGGCTATTATCTTTATGATGGCGGTGCGCGTAAACCGAACCCCGAGGCCCTCGCAATCGTCGAGGACGAGCGCGATGCGGCGGGCATTGCACTGCGCGATTTCACCGCTGAAGAAATCGTCAACCAATATTTGACTGCGATGATTTGCGAAGCCGCGAGGGTCGTCGAGGACGGGACCGCGCTACGGCCCATCGACGTCGATGCCGTCTACCTGTTTGGCTATGGCTTTCCGCGTTTTCGCGGCGGACCGCTCCACACCGCCGACGTCATTGGTGCAGAAACCTTGGTGGCACGGATAAAAAAATTCTCCGGGGAAGACGCCCACTACTGGCAGGTACCCAAAATACTTGCGGCGATGGCGAGCGCCGGCACGACCTTCGCCGAACGGAACGAAAGCGGGTAGCGGCGGCGATCAACTGCCCTGCGCAGCGGCAAGCCCCTCCTCGGCGTAGAGAGGAACGATGGCGCCCAGTTCCGCCGCTCGCACCGGGTTGGAGGCATTCCCGTCGAGGCCGCGCTTCTTCACGCCCTGGAGAATGGCCGCCATCCGGAAAAAACAGAAGGCGATGTAAAATTCCAAGTGCTCAATGCCCTCAATACCTCTTCGGCGGCAGTAGGAGGCCACAAATACTTCATCCGACGGAATATTGAGCGCTGCGCGGTCAACACCCTTAAGGCCGCGACCCTGCATACCGGCCGGCATGCGCCACTGCATCAGCACCGCTGCCACATCGGCGTAGGGGTGGCCGATGGTGGACAGCTCCCAATCAAGAACTGCCACGCAGGACGGCTCGTGCTCGGCGAACAGAAGATTGTCCAGGCGCACGTCGCCGTGCACCAGGCTCGCAAGGCCGTCATCGGCTGGCGCACTTTCGTCGAGCCAGACGATCAAACCCTCCATGGCGCCAATGCGTTCGGTTTCGCTCGCCCGATACTGGCGCTTCCACCGGTCCAACTGCCGGCGGACATAGTTACCGGGCCGGCCGAAATCGCCTAGCCCGCACGCCCCATAGTCGACCCCATGGATGGCGGCGAGCACGCGCGAAAGCTCGTCATAAACTGTGCTGCGATCCTCGCCTGAAAGTTCTGGAAGACGCGGATCGTCGAAGCACCGGCCAGGCAAAAACTCCATTACGTAGAACGCCGAGCCGATAACCCCTTCGTCCTCGCAAAGGAGGTGCATTCGCGGCACCGGAACGTCGGTGGAGGCGAGGGCTTTCTGGACGCGAAACTCGCGATCCACCGCGTGGGCCGATTTTAAAAGTTCGCCGGGCGGCTTGCGGCGCAACACGTATTTTTCCGCCGGGGTGGTGAGGAGAAATGTCGGGTTCGACTGGCCGGAGGCAAACTTTTTCGCTGTGACGGGGCCCTCAAATCCCGGCAGGGAGTCGGCGAGAAAACGCTCCACCGCGCCAAGGTCGATACCGTCCATGGCGTTCACACGGCCGCGGGCGCCCCGGCAAACGCCGCCACCCGCGCGGCGGCGGCTTCGTATTCCCACTCAATCCGCGCAACGAGTGCTTCGACGGTCGTGACATCTTTGACGGCACCAATTCCCTGGCCAGAACCCCAGATATCGCGCCAGGCCTTCGCCTTGGTGCGACCTTCCTCAAGGTTGAGCGGCCCTTTGGCTTCGCCGAGGTTATCCGGATCAAGGCCCATCTTTTCGATGGACCCCCGCAAGTAATTGCCCGACACACCAGTAAAGAAGGGCGACGTAACAATATCTTCTGCCCCGCTCTCCACGATCATCTGCTTATACGCAGTGTCCGCATTGGCTTCTGCCGTCGCGATGAAGGGCGAGCCAATATAGCCAAGGTCAGCGCCGGCCACCTGCGCGGCCAACAGCGCGTCACCGCTCGAAATGGCGCCGGAGAGGAGCAGCGGCCCGTCAAACCATTCGCGGACTTCAGCGATGAGCGCGAACGGGTTTTGCTTGCCCGCATGGCCGCCCGCCCCCGCTGCCACCGCGATCAACCCGTCCGCCCCCTTGGCGATCGCCTTCCTGGCGTAGGTGTTGTTGATGATGTCGTGGAGCGCGATGCCGCCGCACGCGTGCGCCGCCTCGTTCACCTCCGGCCGCGCGCCCAGCGACGTGATCCAGATGGGTACCTTCCACTTCAGGCAAATGTCGATGTCGCGCTCCAGCCGCGCATTAGTGCGGTGGACGATCTGGTTGACCGCAAAAGGCGCTGCCGGTCGATCCGGATGCTCTTGATTGTGCCTGTCGAGCGCTTCGGTGATCTCGCCCAGCCAGCGCTCCAGCATGATGGGCTCGCCGTCACCCTCGCGGGCGTTGAGCGCCGGAAACGACCCGATGATCCCGGCCTTGCACTGGGCAATCACCAGTTCCGGGACCGACACCAGGAATAACGGAGCGCCAACAGCAGGAATTCTGAGATTGGAAAAAATAGCGGGAAGGGGATTGCGCCCAAGCATTCAATAAACCTCAAACAGTCCGGCGGCGCCCATGCCCCCGCCGACGCACATGGTCACCACCACCCGCTTGGCACCCCGGCGCCGTCCCTCAACGAGCGCATGGCCCACCATGCGCGCGCCCGACATCCCGTAAGGATGCCCGATGGAAATGGCGCCGCCGTTCACGTTGAGCTTTTCGGGCGACAACCCGAGCTTGTCACGGCATGCGAGCACCTGCACCGCAAAGGCTTCGTTAAGCTCCCAAAGATCGATATCGTCCACGGAAAGACCGTGGATTTTCAATAGCTTTGGCACCGCGAAGACGGGACCGATACCCATCTCGTCCGGCCCGCAACCGGCCACCGCGAGGCCCACATAGCGCCCCAAGGGTTCAAGCCCCCGGCGCTGCGCTTCCGCCGCCTCCATCACCACCGAAGCCGAAGCCCCGTCGGAGAGTTGACTGGCATTGCCGGCGGTGATGTTGGCGCCCGTCTTCACCGTCATGCCGTCCGCGAAGACGGGTTTTAGGGCCGAAAGGCCTTCAAGGGTGGTCTGGGGCCGGTTCCCCTCATCGGCGGCAAGGGTGACTGACTGGCGGGATACTTCGCCAGTTTCCCGGTCCTTCATGAGCATTGTGGTGTCTAGGGGGACGATCTCATCGTCAAACCGCCCCTCGCGCTGGGCCGCCGCCACCTTCTGCTGCGAAGAAAGCGCGTATTCGTCCTGCGCCTCCCGCGACACCCCGTAACGCTCAGCAACGATTTCGGCGGTTTCCAGCATCGTCATGTAAAGGGCTGGCAGGCGCTCTACGATGGCATCGTCCTTCGATCGAAAGCTATTGCGGTGATCGTTCTGGGTGAGGCTGATGGATTCTAAACCGCCGGCGACCACCGCCGTCATCCCATCGCTGATCACCTGCTTCGCGGCCGTCGCGATAGCCATCAGTCCGGAGGCACACTGGCGGTCGATGGACATGCCCGAAACTGTGACGGGCAGCCCGGCGGCAATCCCGGCCTGGCGCCCGATATTGTAGCTTGTGGAGCCTTCCTGGATGGCCGCGCCCATGATGCAGTCGTCCACGTCGTGGGGCTCAATGCCGGCCCGGCGCACCGCATGGGCGATGGCATGCCCGCCCAAGGTCGGCGCAGCGGTGTCGTTGAACGCCCCGCGATAGGCCTTCCCAATGGGCGTGCGCGCGGTGGAAACGATGACAGCCTCGCGCATCAATGCGCCTCCCCTTCGCTCTCAGGATCGTCCACGGCAAACAGCGGCGGCCCCGTCTCAACATTCATCCCGCCTGAGAGCGGGAGTACGGCGCCAGTCACGTAGGCGCCACCGCGTCCACACAGGTAGAGGACCGCAGCGGCGATGTCCTCCGGCCGCCCCACCCGCCCGAGCGGCACCCGCGCACCCACCCGCTCCCGGCTGGCGGGATCGGCGGTGGCAAAGGCCGTCATCCTGGAGACGAACGGGCCGGGTGCCAACGCATTTACGGTGATGCGGCGCGGAGCTAGTTCCTTGGCCAGTATACGGGTGAGATGATGCACTGCGGCCTTCGATGCGGCGTAGCTGTAAACATCATCACCCATCGGAACCTCGCCCATCACCGAGCCGATATTGATGACCCGCGCAGGATCGTCATCGGTGGCAGTTTCCCCAAGGCGTGAAAGCAACGCCTGGGTGAGCGAAAAGAGGCCTGCCACATTGACGCTCATCACCCGGTCCCAGGCGTCAAAGGGAAACTTTCCAAGCGGTAAGGCCCAGCTCCGCCCGGCATTGTTGATGAGAATGTGAAGCCGCTCCGCCCGCCGAAGGGTTTCATCGGCAAGGGCGGCAACCCCCGCTTCACTCGCCACATCGCCGGCAAAACCCTCAGCGCTTCCGGGAAGGCCAAGGTCGTTGAGTTCTTTTGCAGCCTGCTCGCACGCCTCCCCCTTGCGGCTTGCAATGAGCACCCGTGCCCCCGCCGCGGTAAGCGCCTGCGCCGCCATGGCGCCGATCCCCGTGGCGCCGCCAGTCACGAGGGCGGTCTTGCCGGAAAGGTCAAAAAGGTCTTGGGGCGTCATTCCCCGCGAGCCTCCATCGCCCCGACCAAGGCCGCCTTGTCATCGTCGGTCGGGACGTGCTGCGCATAGATCTTCCGAAGGGTTCGCTTTGAAACCTTGCCCGTCGCCGTCAACGGCAAATTCTCGGCAAAGACGATCCCGTCGGGGAGTTGCCACTTGGCAAAGTGCTCCGCGAGGAGCGCAAAAATCTCCGTCTTCGATGGCTGCGTCTCCCCGGGCACCACCACGAGAAGCGGCCGCTCGCCCCACTTTGCGTCGGCCACCGCAATAACCGCGCAATTGGCCACCTCAGGATGGCCCATGGCGACGTTTTCCAGGTCGATGGAGGAAATCCACTCCCCACCCGACTTGATAAGATCCTTCAGGCGATCGGCGATGGTGAGAAACCCATCCGGGTCGATGGAGGCAATGTCGCCCGTCTGGAACCAGCCATCGCCATCAAACACCGCCTCATTGGCCGCCTCGTTGCGGAAATAGCCGGACGTGACCGTGTTGGCGCGGGCATAAAGCGCCCCCACTGCCTTGCCGTCATGGGGCAGTTTTTGGCCGTCGTCGTCGACGATCTTGAGTTCAACGCCGAAGACGCGCCGCCCCTGCTTCGCCTTCTGGAGGTTCCGATCCGCGCCTGAAAGCCCCGCATGGTGATCAGAAAATTCGCCCACCGTGCCAATGGGGCTCATCTCCGTCATCCCCCACGCGTGACAGACGTCAACCCCCTTTTTTTCAAACGCTTCGACCATGGCAAGCGGCGCTGCAGATCCTCCCACGACAATGCTTCCAAGCCCTTTCGGAAGCCGGCCTTTGGCTTCAATCTCGGCGAGGAGCCCGAGCCAAACCGTCGGAACGCCCCAGGCCGAAAAAACGCTCTCGCGCTCCATCACCTCAAAAAGGCTTGGCCCGTCGAGCTTCGCACCTGGCATCACCAGCGAGGCCCCCGTAAGCGGAGCGCTATAGGGGAGCCCCCACGCATTCACATGAAAAAGCGGCACCACGGGAAGAATTCGCCGCCCTGTCCGCAGTATTTTCGGCAAAGAAACACTAACGAACAGCGCATGGAGCACTGTCGAGCGGTGGGTGTAGAGGGTGCCCTTCGGTTCGCCTGTGGTGCCAGACGTGTAGCAGAGCCCGCTCGCCGTATCTTCTGGCAGCTCGGGCCAATCCATGAGCGGTTCCTCGGCGGCCAAAAGCTCCTCGTAAACTATAAGCTCCAGGGAGCTCTGCGGGGCATGGGCGGCGTCGGTAAGGACACCATACCGCAGTCCGGCAGGCAGCGTGGGCGCCAGACGCTCCAGGATCGGAACGAGGGAGAGATCGGCGAAGATCAAGCTATCGCCGGCGTGCTCGACAATGTAGGTCAGCTGATCGTCCGGCACCCGCGGATTGATGGTGTGACACACCGCGCCGATCCCGGAGATGGCGTAGTAAAGCTCAAAATGCCGGTACCCGTTCCAAGCAAGGGTCGCCACGCGGTCGCCCGGTTTGATCCCGAGCCGGCGCAGGCCGTGGGCAAGTTGCGCCACCCGGTTCGCCGCCTCGCGATAGGTCTCGCGGTGCACGTCGCCCTCGTCCCGCACCGAGACGATTTCCGCCGCCGGATGGACTTCAGCGGCGAACTCCAAAACGTCCGCAATGCGCAGCGGCCGCTCGGTCATTAAACCTTTCATAGAGTATATTCCAAAACACAACCTCTTGTGGCACACTCAAAGCTTAAATTCGTTACACCGGCGCGGTAAAGCCGAGGGGGCGGAAAGGGTCTGCCATGGACGGCCTTGCCGCCCGGCATGGGTTGACGAGCCAAGCGGTCCCTCACCGGGTGTCGCGGCGCGAGGATATTCAGCTCTTGCGAGCCTTCGCGGTCCTGGTGGTGCTGTTTTACCACGCCGACCTCGGTCTCTTCGGCCAGGGTTTTTTGGGGGTGGACGTCTTCTTCGTCGTGTCGGGTTTTCTCATGACGGGGCTGATCCTCGCTGAGATCGACCGAGGGTGCTTTTCGTTCCCGCGCTTCCTGGCCCGGCGCGCTGCTCGGTTGCTGCCGGCATCCCTGGCAACGCTCACGGCGACGGTGCTGGCGGCGCCCTTTCTCCTGTCGCCCAGCGCAGCGGATGAATTCCGCGCCGCCCTATTCGGGACGCTCACCTTCACCGCCAACATCGTCTTTTGGCTGCAAACCGATTACTTCGCCGCGTCAGCAGACACGCGCCCCCTCCTCCACACCTGGTCCCTGTCGCTGGAGGAACAGTTCTACTTCCTGTTGCCGGCCGTTCTTCTGGTGGTCCCAAAGAATTTTCGTGGCGCTGCCATGGCTGTGGGGATCGTGCTCTCGGGCCTATGTTGCGCCCTCCTCATGACCGGCGCGCTGCCCCTTCCGGTTTCGGACAAGACCATGCAGTCGGCGGCGTTCTTCTTGCTGCCGACCCGGGCCTGGGAGCTTCTCATCGGCGGTCTCGCCGCCCTCCACGTGCACCGGCACGGCGCCCTCGCCTTGCCCCGCGGCGTCGCGCCCCTGGCCTTTGCCGTTCTCGTGGGCGTTTGCGCCATGGCACCATCCGGCGCCCATCCCGGACCAACGGCAGCCGCCGTGGCGCTGGCGACCGCGCTCATTTGTGCCGGCCACGACAGCCTTGCCAGGAAAGGCGCCCTCACAAGGGTCGGCGACTGGTCCTACTCCATCTACCTCATCCACTGGCCGCTGCTCGCCTACGCCAACGCGGCGTTCTTGGGAGAGGCTCCCCTTTGGCTCCGGGTGGTACTCAGTGTTTTGACGATCCCACTGGCGGCGCTCCAATACCACTACGTGGAAACGCCGTTTCGAACGCTCTGGCGCTCCGATGGCGTGCGCCTCGCGGCGGGCTTTGCAGCCGCTAGTCTGTTCTGTGCGGTGCTTGGGCTCACAATCCTTCCTCGGGCCACCAGCGAGGGAGCCATTTCGGGTCCCAACGACGGCCTTTCGGCGCATTGCGATCAACGGGGCTCCGAGGCGGAAATCTTGGCCACGTGCATGAGCGCGCCCGAGCCGCGCGTTGCCCTTCTGGGCGATAGTTTCGCCATGCAATGGGCCGATGCCCTTGCGAAGGCGGACCTGGGCGGCGTTCTCCAAATCACCAAAAGCGCCTGTGCCCCCGCGCCGGGTCTTGCCCCAGTGAAACAAGGTGCCCCGTTGCGTGGCCCCCGCGCGTGCGCCGCGTTCATGGCTGATGCCGTGCACACCATCGCCAAATTTCCAAGCATACAATGGGTGGTGGTTGCTGGCAGTTGGTCAAAGCTTGTGGCCCATGAAGGCGAGGTGATCCGCGACGGAGAACTTTCGCCTGTAGATCGGGCCGACTTGATGGAACGCTTAGAACGTCTTGTGCGAGATCTTCGCGATGCTGGAAAACAGGTTGTGTTGATGGCACCGCCACCGTCGAGCGGACTTGATGTTCACGCCTGCAACGAACGGCGCCGCGCCGGTGTTCTGACCTTTGCAGGCGGGGACTGTGCTATCGCGCACGCAGCGGCCAAGATCCGTGGTGCGAGCGTCGACCGGTTCTTGGTGGCCGCGGCCGAACGCACCAAGACCCCTTTGCTGCATCCGGCAAACGCCCTTTGCGAGCAAACCACCTGCCGAACCGCGAACGGCCCTGTCCTCATCTACGCGGATCGGGCGCACCTCACCCGGCAGGGCGCTGCTTTTGTAGCCGAGCACATGGGTCTTCGTGCGCGCCTCGAGGCACTGTCCCCGCCCAAAAGCCCCTGATCGACCGAGCCACCGGACCCTTCTTCAAACTTCTCCCCGCCGCCGCGGCCAACCGTATCGTCGTCCCCCGTAGACGGTGCGGCGAAGGTCGGAAGGGAGACGGCAAGATGGACCTCACAATCGGGATCGGCATTGCGTCAGGTGGACTGCAAGGCTCTGGAACCCCGCCAACCCACGTGTTCGGGCTCGCCGGCCAATCCAACATGCAAGGTGGTCCGACCTTTGATGGCGGCGATGGCTATCCAGGTGGCACGCTCCAATTCGGCCGTCGTGGCGGAAACAACCTCAAAATCATTCCGGCTTTGGGCAACCTTCACCACGACGGCGGCTACGGCTCCAACAAGATGAGCCTCGCCTTCCAATTCGCCATCGACTACATCGCCGCCAACCCGGGTGTGCGGGTGCTCTTCGTCCCCGGCGCCAAGGGCGGCTCCACCTATATTTCCAACGACTGGAACAAGGGCGACCCGTCCTACGAAGACTTCGTTTTGCGCATGAACATGGTCTTTGATGAAAATCCTGGGTTCGCGCTCAAAGGGGTGTTGTGGCAGCACGGCGAGACCGACGGCGACAATGCGGGCGGCCCCACCTACGCGGCAAACCTTGATCAGATGATCGCCGATTTTCGCACCGACATCACCCGCGCCGGACCGACAACCCCGGTGCTGGTGGGCGAAATTGCACCCGCGCTCGCAGACGACAGCGCTTCACACACGGCTGTTTTCAATGCGCAAACGGACGTCGCGAGCCGGGTGCTCCATACTGCGGTGGTGTCCTCCGCGGATCTCACCACCTACGACCGGCTGCACTTCAATGCGGCAAGCCTGCGGACCCTTGGCGGGCGTTACTTCACCGCGCTGTCCGCCGCCGTCGCCAATGATGGTTCTGGCGCCAATCTCGTTCGTGACGGTGGTATGGACGATCCGGCGCAGTGGGTGCTGGGCGATGGTGCGACCGTTGCTGGGGGCGTGGGCCGTACGATCAGCAACAAGGCCTACTGGCGCCAGACAGGTGTCCCCCTCGTGGCCGGTAAAACCTACAATGTGACGTGGACCGTCTCGAACTATACCACCGGCACCACAACGCCCTTCTTCCTGGGTGGCTCCAACGTCAACGGCTCCAACACGCCGGGCGCTGGAACGCACACCCAGCAACTCGTCGCTGGCGCCGGCAATGATCGGTTTCAGCTCAATGCCGGCGGCGGTTCCACGCTCTCGGTGGACGACATTTCCATTATCGAAGCCTGAGCCCGCCCATGGCCGAAAGGGTGGCAAGCGCACTTCTAGCCGCGCCTGCCGCCCGGGACCGCACCGCTGCCCGCTCCGCCTCACGGAGCGACAGAACCCAAATCGAACAGGCAGCACCGACCCCATAAACGATCGTTGCGGCGAAAAGGCCGGCCCAGGATTCCGCCGCCAAACTGTCGATCATCGCCGCCCAAAGGGTGGCCACTACCAACGTTGGCGCCACACGAACCGCCACGGTGCGGTAAAAGAGCGCCACCTCGAACCCTGCGCGCCTTGCGAGCAACCAATTGCTTGCCGCAAGGCCCGCCATGAGGCCGCAGGCGGTGGCCGATGCGGCCCCCACAATCCCAAAGACCGGAATGAGCGCCACGGTGGCGGCAAGGTTGGCGAGCGCGATGAGGAGGGACTGCAGGGCCTTCGCCCAGAAGAGACCTTTGGTTTGGAGGACGACGTTGCGAAGGTTGCCCACCTCGTCGATGCAGTAGGGCACCAGCACCACCACCAGCGGCACGAACGAGGCGCGGAATGCCTCCCCAAGCCAGAGCGCAAAGAAAGCATCGCCGAAGGCGCAGATGGCAATGAGGACGAGGCCCAGGGCGATGGCTTGGACACGCCCCACCGCGGCGAGCGCTCGGGCGAGTGCTTTGCCGTCCGCGCCGGCGTCCACCTTGCGGATGGTTTCGGGGATCATCACCCGGCTGAAAGCACCCGACAGGCGCATCATGTGTTTTTGCACCATCAAGGCCACAGCGTAGATGGCGACCGAGGCCGGCCCCAGCATGGCGCCGACGACGAGGATGTCGATGCGCCAGTAAAGCGCCTCGATGAGGAGGGAGAGGAAGATGGGCGCTGCAAAAGCCATGAGCGCCCGACGTTCGCTCCGTTCCATGGTCGCCGGGCGCGGACGCAGTTCAAGGACGAAGAGCACGTAGAAAATGCGGGTGACTGCAAGGCCGGCCATTCCCGCGGTCACAACCGCCATCGCCCCGGTCGGTCCGCCGCCCGTAAGCGCAACGGTGATAGAGCCCGCCGCCGTTACCACCGCCGCCGCAATTTCAATGGTCCGGGCCGCCACAAAGCGTTCCGAGGCCACCATCGTGGCCCGAAAGGGGTTCGCCAGGATCGCGCAGGCCGCCCCCGCAAGGGCAAGACTGAGAAGAACGCCCATGCCTTCGGCCGCCTCGCCTAAGAGGGCAGCTGCGCCGAGGGCACACCCGAGGAGCGCCGCCACAGCAACCCCATAGAGCGGCAACACGCGACCTAGGAACGCGGCAAGGCTTGGGGGCCCATCCTCCCGGTGACGCACCGCAAAGCGCACGAAAGCTTGGGTGAGGCCGCCGTCGAACAGCATGAACGCGGCAAGGACCGAAAGGGCAAGGCTGTACCGGCCAAATCCATCGAGACCGAACGCCGCCACCAGTACCGGCGTCGTAAAGAAGGCGATAGCCGCATAGACGCCGGCGGCCACAAGGGCGAGGGCCGCGCCCTTTTTCCGCTCGCTCACAGGGCTCCTTGCACGGCCATCAAAGCCATCAACTTGTCGAGCTTTGCCTCATCGTCCAGCAGCACAGAGGGGAGCGGCACCGCTGCCATTGCAGCACACTGGGCTTTGTTGGCGAGGAGTTGGGCCAAGCCCTCGGCGATGGCGCGTTCCTCGCTCGCCACGATGAGCCCGCCGTCGCCGTCGCCGCCCAGTTGCTCCCGCACGGCACCCACATCGGTGGCGATCACCGGTCGGCCAAGCACCTTTGCCTCATTGATGGCGCCGCATAGACCCTCGTAGTGGGAAAGCACCGCAACAAGGTCAGCGTGGGCGTAGTAGGGGTACGGGTTCGCCTGTGCGCCCAGAAGGTGCATGCGCCCCGAAAGGCCGAGCCGCGCGATCTCGTCTTCGAGCATTTTTCGGTCGGGCCCATCGCCCACGATGAACCAGTCAAAGTCGACACCGCCGCGCAAAAGTTGGGCTTGGACCCGCGCCATGCGGCCAAGGGCTTTGGCGGGCTCCCAAAGACGCGCCACGGTGAGGACCCGACGTTTCCCACCGCGCGGCGGAAAGGGGTCTGGCGCGTCAGCTTTGCGCTTCATTTCTGCAGCGCCCAGGAGGTTGGGGATGGTGTGCGCTTTTTCGGCGACGGAAGGATGGAGTTTTACCAGCGAGGCGCGGGCTGCATCCGAGACGCATACATAGGCGTCGGTGCGCGGGGCGTAGCGGGCTATGGTGCGGTGAATGCGGCCGGTGGGATCGCAGGCGCGAAGGTCGCTTCGAATGAAGTGAAGCCGGCGCGCCGCGCGTACCCGGCGGCACACGAAGGCCGGCGAAAGCCCCTGAAGGCCCACCACCGCGGCCGAAAAACCTTCGCCCCGGGAAAACCGCCATTCGCGGGCGTACTGGCGCAGCCGGGCCGAGGCATATCGGGCCGCCCCGGCGAGCGAATGAGCCTCCAATGTAGCGGGCGGGCGAGGCACGGCGTGGGGTCGCAGATGGGCGAGCGCCACGCTCCCGGAAACCCGATCCTCCGCCGCGCCGCCGGGAAGGTTGAGCGCCAGTAAAGGCGCCAAACCCCGATCCGCCAGCCCCTCAAGGAGCCGCAGGGTGGCAAGCTCCGCGCCCCCCAGATTGAGCACCGAATAGTGCCACAGGATCGAGGCCCCGGCAGCGGGCGAAGGGGCGCTAGAAACGGTCAAATCTTGGCAAGGGTGCGCGCCACGGCAACGCTCTGGGGCGGCCAGCCTCGCGTGCGCTGGACCAGCTCACGCACCGCCGCGCGCACCCGCCCGCCGCCGTAAAGCCGCGCCGCCGCCGCCACCACACGGGGGTCCTCGCGCACGGGGCCGAGGCGGAAGGGGATCGGCCGGTCGCTGAGCTCGGTGTTGAAGGCAAAGCCGCGGGCACCGTGGACCCCACTCCCGTCGCCGCCGATATTGAGAATGCGGTTGTCGCGCGGGTAGACCGTGAGCGTTTCTGAAAGGAATTGGGAGAAGCCGAACCGGATCGACCAGGAGGAAGCACGCCCCGCCATTTCCCGGTCAAGCCGCCGAGCGCGGTCGATCCCCGCGCGGTTAAAGCTTTTTCGCGCCCGGCCATCGGCAGCGAAGCCGTCGTAGGCCTTGGCCTGCCAGTCCACCGCCTGCCAGCGGTCCTGCCAGGTGGCCCAGCCGTGGGAGCCATTGCGCGGCAGGGCGTAAACGTCGCCGGAAACGCCGCGGGGCAACCGGTGGAGCGGGGAGTAGCCGGCAATGCTGCCGACTTTTGCGTCCTTTTCGTAGTAGTCGAGGCAGGCGTTCATGAAGCATAAAAAGTCGGGCGCGCTCAGAAGGTCGTCCTCCAGGACGACGGCCCGTCCGTAGGCCGATAGGACCTCACTCACCCCACTGATTACCGAGGCCGCGAGCCCTTTGTTCTCCGGCGCTTCGAAGGTGGCCACCGATCCAAACCGGCCGGCAAGGCGCTCGGCGCGCACCAGCGCCCGAACCTTTTCGACGGCGGGTTCGTCGGCGGCCGAGCGCGGCCCATCGGAATAGATGACGAGGGGAGTCTCGCGCGCCATCGTGTTGCGGGCAAGGGCGTTGAGGGTCCGCGCCGTATGGTCCGGCCGGTTGAACACGAAGAGCGCCAGCGGCGCGGGGTTGCTGTCGCTCATGGAACGTCCCTTTGGAGTGATGGCCGGGTGGTCGCGGTCGCCGGGGCTAGCTCTTCGTAAACGGCGAGGAGTTTGTCGCGGTTAGTGCGGGGGTCGTGGGTGAGTTGGGCGCGGCAGGCGGCGGCAGAGCCCAGCGAGCAGGCGAGCATTTCAGAGCGAAACACCCGGGCGATCTGATGGGCCATGGCGACCGGGTCTTCGGCCCGGTAAAACAGAGCCTCGCGGTCCGGGGCGGCCATGTCGGGGGAGCCGCCCGCATAGGCGCACACGCACGGAAGGCCCAGCATCATGGCCTCGCCCAAGGTGTTGGGGCTGTTTTCGATGAGCGACGGCAGGAGGAAGACGTGGGATCGGCGCATGGCGGTGCAAATGGCGTCGGCGCCCAGAACGCCTGTATAGCGCACCCGCGAACCCAGCCCCAATTTAGCGATCTTATCGGCCAGGAAGCGGGGATAGCCGAGCCCCTTGCGCCAAGCGCGCCACCCGGTGGCCGGCGGCTCGCCGGCAATGACTAAAGAGACATCGGAAAACTCACGCACCAGCAGGGCCAGGGCGTCCAACGCCACGTGCGCGCCCTTCCGGGGATCGTTGGCATTGCCGATAAAAATCTGGTGCCGCTTGAAGGAACGCACCCGCGGCCACTCGCCGTAAAATTGCGGGCGAAGGATCCGCCCCACATGGCTGTAGCGCGCCTGCGGGCTCATGGTGGACGCATAGGCCCGGTCCCACTCGGTGCGACCGACCACCCGCGTTACCCGGCGCATCACATGGGCCTCGCTGGCCGCGCGCTTGTCAAAGCGGAGCCGCTTGGCCGCCAAAAGCGCGGCAGCCATGGCCGCCCGGCGCGGTTTGTGGATGCCCAACGCCCATGGCCAGACCGGAAGATCACCGTGGGCATGGGGCCCGTAGCCGCCCATCACGCCCTGGAGCGATAGCAGCGTCGGCCCATCAAAGGCATCGATGGCCTGGCTCGCGTGGGGCATTTCGGCCCCTTCCACGTGCAAAATCCCAGGAGCGAACTGAGCAAGCGCTTCGGCAAGGGCGCCGGGCTCCATGGCAAGACCACCCCGTCGGGCGAACGGCACATAAAAGGTGGTGACACCGTTGAACTTGCGCACCGCCAGATCGCGGGCCGCGGTGCGCACGGCCGCCCCCAGCGAAAGGCCCGGCACCTCGCCCAGTGCCGACAACATGTTGGCGATCCAGCCGCCGAACCGCCCGGACGCGGGATCAGCAACGCTCTCGCCCGGTTTCGCGATGAGATTGGTGGTCCAAAACACTTTGAGGGGCGTGACCGGTCTTGGCGGCCCACCGCCTTCATCACGCGGCTCGCGGTCCTCGTGCACCGAACGATCACTGACATCGAGCATGGGCATGCCCCCCGATCTCTATCCGCTGTGATTGTGCTTTACACTAAATACATCTTCAAGTAGAGAAAAATCTGCCTTAAACGAGAAACCGATCGGCGTCATGCGGTGAGCGAACAACGCATCATCTACGCGGGACCATTCGCGTTCCCCGACGGCGGCGCCGCTGCAAGGCGGGTCCTCGGCAACGTGCAAAGCCTTCTGGAAGCAGGGCACAAAGTGGAAGTCTGGTCAGGGCAGATGGCGCCGGCGCAAAGCAGTTCAGCCTCGCCCGTTCCGGTGCGTTCCCTGGGAGAGCGCACGGCAGAACATTTGCCACGGCGGCTTCGTCACCTTGCCTATGCGACCATGGGACGCCGGCTGGTGGAGGCCCTCGCGGCGGACGCCAAAAACATCAGCGCCGTCATCCTCTACAGCGGCTATACCCCTTATTTACAACGGCTTTTGGCGTGGTCGAGGCGGGTGCGGATCCCCGTGATCTTCGATGCGGTGGAGTGGTACGACCCGCCGCGCCGGTCGAGCTTTCTCACCGATCCCTACTACTGGAATATTGAGCTGGCGATGCGCGTGCTCGCCCCGCGCTGCGGCAATGCCATTGCCATCAGCAAGCGCCTAGAACGGCATTTTCGCGCCGCCGGTTGCCGCACGCTGAGGGTCCCCCCCACCCTCGACGTCACGTCCCTCTCCCCCCGCGATGCCCCTGGTGAGGCAGGCGCCCCCCTTACCCTCACCTTCACGGGCACGCCGGGCCGCAAGGAGCGTCTCGGCCCCCTCCTTGCGGCCCTTACCCATCTGCGCGAACCACGACTACAACTCAAGATTGCTGGTGTCGACGAACGTGCACTCCTCGAACTCCCCGATGTGAAAGACCACGGCATCACAACGTTGCCGCCGGGTGTAGCTGCCCTCGGCCGAGTGACGCACGACGATGCCCTTGCCCTCACCCGCTCGGCGGATTGCTCGGTGCTGTTGCGGCCGTCGGCACGCTTTTCCGAGGCGGGCTTTCCCACCAAGGCGGTGGAGAGTCTGGCGGCCGGAACGCCCATTTTCGGCAACCTCACCAGCGATTTGGCCGATCATCTCAGCGATGGGGAAAGCGCAGTGCTGGTGGCTGAGCCCAGCGTCGACGCGGTGATCGTCGCCCTTCGCCGGCTCATCAACCTCTCCCGGGAGACGCTGGGCCGCATGCGCCAGGCGGCCCGGGCGGAAGCCCTGCGCGCCTTCGACTATCGCCGGCACGCCACCGCCTTTGATGCCTTCGTCTCCGATCTTCAGTTGAGGCCCGCACGATGAACGCAAAGACGCTTGCCGATGGGCCGCCAAACGCGGCTGATGCCCATCCCTTGCCGCAGCGCGCGCTGGTCACCGGCGGTGCCGGCTTCATCGGCTCCCACATCGTGGGCACGCTGTTGAAGGGCGGCTCGGACGTGGTGGTGTTGGACAATTTTTCGTCCGGCTACCGCGAAAACTTGCCAAAGCATCCCTGCCTAAAGGTGATTGAAGGCGATGTGCGCGATCCGGCCGCCCTCACCCAATCGGTCAAAGGCGTTGAGACGGTGTTTCACCTAGCGGCTTCGGTGGGCAACAAGCGCTCCATCGACGACCCCATCACCGATAGCGACATCAACGTCATGGGGACGCTCAAACTGCTGCTCGCCGCCCGCGACCACGGCATCACCAAGGTGGTGGCGTCATCCTCGGCGGCGGTCTATGGCGAACTCCAGGGCCTTCCCATCGGCGAGGATCATCGCCTGGCGCCCCAAACCCCCTACGCCAGCAGCAAGCTTGCCATGGAGCACCACGCCCTCGCCTTTGCGGATCTTTTCGGCATCGAGGTGGTTTGCCTTCGTTACTTCAACGTCTACGGCGAAAACCAGCGGTTCGATCCCTACGGCAACGTCATTCCCATCTTCGCAAGGCGTCTCGTGGCGGGCGAGCCCATCATCGTCTACGGCGATGGCGAACAAACTCGCGATTTCGTCCACGTGGACGACGTGGTGGCGGCCAACCTTTTGGCGGCCCGGGCCCGGGGCGTCAGCGGCGTTTTCAATGTGGCCTCGGGTTCGAGGGTCACCGTCAACACCCTTGCGCAGATGATGCTCAACGCGGCGGGCTGGCCGCCCGGTGCCGGCGTCACCCACGGCCCGGAGCGGGTCGGCGACGTGCGCCATTCCCTCGCCAATATCAGCGCCGCGCACACGGCCTTCCAGTACGTTCCGCAGGTGGCCCTCAACGACGGCATTCCCCGCTATTTCGGCTGGTTTTCGGAGGACACGCCATGAGCTTGAACGAGGCTGCCGCGTCTTCAGGCTTTCCGGCTTTGGAGACCGCACCGGACACCGACTGCGAACCCGGCGTTTTTAGCGGAAAGTCCATCCTGATTTGCGGCGGAACCGGCTCCTTCGGCAACGCGGTGCTCAACCGGTTCTTGCGCACCGACATCGGCGAAATCCGCATCTTTAGCCGCGATGAGAAAAAGCAGGACGAGATGCGCCGCACCACCAGTGACCCGCGGGTGCGCTACTATATCGGCGACGTGCGGGATTCCTGCAGCCTGCTGCCGGCCGTCATGGGGGTGGACTACATCTTCCAGGCCGCCGCGCTGAAGCAGGTCCCCAGCTGCGAGTTCTATCCCCTCGAAGCCTATAAGACCAACGTTCTGGGCACCGAAAACGTGCTCAACGCGGCCATCACCCACGGGGTGCGCAAGGTGGTGGTGCTCTCCACCGACAAGGCCGTCTACCCCATCAACGCCATGGGGCTTTCCAAGGCAATGATGGAAAAGGTCACCATCGCCAAATCGCGCTTTTCCGACCCCGACAGCACCGCCGTCGCCTGCACCCGCTACGGCAACGTCATGGCTTCGCGGGGCTCGGTCATCCCGCTCTTCGTGGAGCAGATCCGCCGCGGCGAGCCGCTCACCCTCACCGACCCCAACATGACGCGCTTTTTGATGTCGCTAGAGGACGCTGTGGAGCTTGCTGTCTACGCCTACAGCAACGTCCAGCACGGCGACATTTTTGTGCAGAAGGCGCCCGCGTCCACCATCGGTGATCTTGCCTCCGCTCTCCTTTATATTTTTAAGGCCAATAACCCCATCACCATCATCGGCACGCGCCACGGAGAAAAGCTTTACGAGACGCTTTTGACCCGTGAAGAAATGGCGTCCGCCGAAGATCGGGGTGGCTACTACCGTATTCCCGCTGACAACCGCGACCTCAACTACGGGCGTTACTTCCACGACGGGGCCGACGCCATCACCGTCGCGGAGGACTACAACTCCCACAACACCGAGCGGCTGACGATCCCGGCGGTCACCGAAAAGCTGCTCGACCTTCCCTTCATCCAAGGTGCGCTCGCGGAGGCACGGGCGGTATGAACATTCTCATCCTCGGCGGCGACGGCATGCTCGGCCACGCGGTGGCGCGCGAAGCGGTGAATTGCGGTCTTCGCACCGCCGTCACCGTGCGCGGCGACACGGCGCGCACGCCGCTGCCTGAAACGGCGAAAGTGTTTTGCGGCATCGACGCCCGGCGCCTGGGCCACATCGCCGCTGCCATGGAGGCTCACCGGGCGGACGCGGTGGTGAACGCCATCGGCGTCGTGAAGGGAGGGAGCGGCGTTCGCAACGTCGCCCTTGCCCACATGGTCAATACCATCCTCCCCCATCGTCTCGCCCGCCACTGCGAGGAGCGCGGCGTTCGGCTGATTCACGTGAGCACGGACTGTGTGTTCGACGGAACGCGCGGTGCTTACCGCGAAAGCGACCCCATCTCCCCCATCGACGCCTACGGGCGCACCAAGGCCGACGGCGAACCAAAGGGGACAGGCGTGTTGACCCTGCGCACGTCCATGGTGGGGCTGCCCGGTGCGGCGGGACGCGGTCTTCTCGGGTGGTTCTTGGGCGCGCGAGGCGAGGTGGACGGATATACGAGGGCGACGTTTTCAGGGCCAACGACCCTGGAACTTGCGCGCATCATCTGCGCAATCGTGGCGTCGGAGGCGGTGCGCGAGGGGCTCTACCACGTCGCCGCCGAACCCATCACGAAGTATAAACTCCTCGAAACGGTTCGCGATGCTTTCGGTCTCGACACGCGAATACTGCCAAAGCCTTCACCAGTGATCGACCGCTCCCTCGACGGATCGCGCTTTGCCCATCAGACGGGTTATGTGGCGCCGTCCTGGCCGGCGATGATTGAAGAACTTGCCCGGCTTCGAAGGGCGCAAGTCGCCTTTCACGGGTTCGGTCGCGCCGCCGCATGAAAATTTTTACGGTTGTCGGCACCCGGCCGGAGATTATTCGGCTCTCCCGGACGATCCCGGAACTGGACGCGACCGCCGAACACATTTTGGTCCATACCGGCCAAAACCACGACCCTGCCTTGAGCGACATCTTCTTCGAAGAGTTTGGCCTGCGCCGGCCAGACCATCACCTGGGCGTCAAGGCCGCGACAGCGGCGGAGGCCATCGCCGCCATCATCGCCCGGGTCGATGCGACGCTGGAGACTGAACGCCCCGACGCCTTTCTTTGCCTGGGCGACACCAATTCCTGCCTCTCGGTGATCCCCGCAAAGCGCCGCAAGATCCCGATCTTTCACGTGGAGGCGGGAAACCGTTGCTACGACCCCAACGTGCCGGAAGAAATCAACCGCAAGATTGTCGACCACACCAGCGATGTGAACATTGCCTATTCTGAGGCCGCCCGCCGCAACCTTCTGGCCGAGGGGCTCGACCCACAACGCTGCCTCGTCCTCGGGTCCCCCCTCTACGAGGTTCTGGCCCATGCCGCCGAGCTCATAGCAAATTCTGCGATTTTAGGCGAACTCAACCTCGCGCCGGGAGCCTATTTCGTGGCGAGCCTTCACCGCGCCGAAACAGTGGACGAACCGGCCCGCCTCGCCGAGCTTTTGTCGGGCCTGAGCGCCCTTGCGGCGGCCCACGCCTACCCGGTCCTCATCTCCACCCACCCGCGCACCCGCGAGCGGCTTGGCATGGTCGAGCGGGATCTTGATATGCGCAATTTGCGCTTTTGCGCGCCGTTCGGCTTTGCCGACTACATCGCCCTCCAAAAGAACGCCGCCTGCGTTTTGTCCGACAGCGGGTCGCTCAGCGAGGAGGCCGCGCTCCTCAGCGTTCCGGCGGTTGCCTTGCGCGACACCCACGAGCGTCTTGAGGCGATGGATCGGGCCGTCACCATCCTTGCGGGCGTGCGCGCCGACACGATTTTGCGCGCCGTGCAGACAGCCATGCGCCACCACAAGGAGGGCGCCACGCCGACCCATGTCAGCGACTACCACGCGCCGGCCTTTTCCAAGACGCTGGCGCGCACGGTCTTGAGCCACACCCCGTACGTGAACGCCAACGTGTGGCGGAAGGCCGGCTGATGGCGGCGCGTAAGGCTCCGCCGCGCGTTGTCACCATCGCCCACATGCAGGCCGTATGCGTCCTTTACATCGCGGCATGGTGCCTCTTCCCGCCCCTTGCGGTGGACACCATCTGGCGCGTGCTTGTGGCCGGCGCGTTCGCGGCATTCTTCGGCCTTGAAATCCTGCGCAACGGGCTCGTTAGTTTTTACAATTGGCCGAGCGCATTGGTGGCTCTCTTCCTGGTCTATACGGCGACCGTCCAATTCGTCGTGGGCGGTGCGGAAGATCTCCTTCGCGCCATCCAAATGCACATCGTCTGCGTTTGCGCCCTTATCGGCATTGCCTACCGGGGCGCCCGCTGGCGTGAGCTTTCCTGGACGTTACCGCCCATCCTCGCGCTTCTCGCCATCTCCATGGCGCTCACGGTGATGGAACTGCGCACCGACCCCCATGCTGCGCGCATCGTCGTGCGCACCAGCGCGGAGGCCATTGAACTCCTGCGGTCGGGGGTGGGCGGTTACCAGCTTGTTTACGCTGCAGTGGTGCTCGCCCCGCTCCTTCTTCTCTTTCTCCTGAAGGGAAAGGGCTTTGATCCGCCGTTCACCGTGCTTGTGGTGACCTTGCTCCTCGCAGCTTGGGCAACCATTCTTTCGGCCGGCTATTCCATCGCGCTGGTGATTGCTCTTCTGGGCAGCGCCATCGCCCTTTTTGCGCGCGTCAGTAACCCCACCGGGCTTCTCCTGCAGGCCGCAGTGGCGGCACTCATCTGCGCCTTCGCTTTTTTGGCCGTCGATCCCATCCTTGCCGGGGCGGAGAGTTTTGCGGAAGGGACCAAGTATTTTAAGAAAATCGCGGACCTGCGGGCGAGCCTTGACCTTGGTGAGAGTGTCGGCACCGCCTCCCACCGACTGGAACGCTATTCCCGCAGCGCCTCGCTGTTTCTGGGTTCGCCGTTTCTGGGCACGCTCACCTACGAGCCCATCGGAAAGCACTCCCAACTCCTCGACACCTTTGCGCGCTACGGCGGACTGATGGGGATCGTGGGCCTCTACCTGCTGGTGCGGCTCCCGGCGACGCTGCTACCGCCCATGCCCACAAGAGCCGGCCATGCGCCCGTCGTCGTGATGGTGACGGTGGGGCTGTTTCTTCTCCTCAACAACGCCACCGCAGCGCACGGAGCGGCCGTCTATATCCTCACGCCCGCCCTCGCCTATGCCTTCGGCCGCCGGGTGGCCATCCGCGACAGTCGCCTGTTTGGTGGAAGCCCGGCCCCCTTGCACACGCGCTAGCGAGCCTCACGCCTAGCGTCCTGAGAACGTCTTGGAGCCCTCAGTTGGGGCTCAGTTCCAAGGAACGTTCGGCGTCAGATGCCAGGGGCGCGTGTTGCCTTGCGGTCGAGCGGTAACGAGGTGCCAGCCGCCATCCTCCCGGGTGGCCGTCATGGAACCGTGGGCGCGCAGCTGATTGCGGTCGATCACGAGCGGGCCGGCGCAGCGGCGCACCACGCCGCGGGTGGCCACCACTTGGGCGCGGCGGCAGTCTTCCAAGAGCGCACGGGGTGAGCGGGGCAGCGCGACATAACCCTCGGGAAGGGGAAGGGTGCAGCCGAAAGCGTCGCAGCTCTCATGCTTGGCCGCCCGGGGCTCGCGCACGTCACCCAGGGCGCGAAGGATGATCGAGCCGGGAAAATCCTTGGTGTTCGGCCCCAGCTGGTGAACCCCCGCCGGTCCAATGGCCGCAACGCTCACCCCATCGTCCGCCACGACCAAATCGGGGTGTTTGGCGAAGGGGACGAGGGCGACCCCCGCCAGGATCGCAATGACACCCGCGAGGCGCCACGGGGCGTTCATCACCGAAAGCCAGACGATCCCCGCCACTGCCAGCACTGCCGAAAGGGTGGGCATGGCCCCCGTCACCCCGGCGCTACCGGTCCAACCGGCCACCTTATGGGCCACAAAGAGGATCACTTCGAGGGCGCCGCCCATCACCACCAGCGGCCAGTGTTCGAGCCCCAGCGGCATCAGCACCAGCGCGATGACGCCAGCGGGCATTGCCACCAGCGTCAAAACTGGCATGGCGGCGAGGTTTCCCAAAAGCCCCAGCGGCGCGAGACGCTGGAAGTGGAAGGCGGCCGCAGGCGCCGTGGCAAAGCCTGCAATGAGCGATGTGGCGCCCAGACCCACCAAGAACGCCACCACCGGTTGGCGCCCAAGTCCCTTTCGGCGCACCCGCTTTGCGGCCCACCACTCATAGGCCCCGACCAGCGCCACCACGGCGAGGAACGACATCTGAAAGCCTGGTTCAAGAGCGCTGATGGGATCGATGGCGATGATGAGGGCGGCGGCGATGGCCACCGAGCGCATGGTTATGGCCGGCCGGTCCGCCAGGATCGCCAACAGCCCGATCAGGAGCATGACATAGGCGCGCACCGTCGCCACCGATGCGCCGGAAAGGGCAAGGTAAAACGTCGCCGCCAGAAGGCTCGCCACCGCCGCCCACTTTTTGATGGGAAAGCGCAGCGCGAGGCGCGGAATGCGGGCAAGGGCGGCGCGGACGAACGCAAACACCGTGCCCGCCACCAGCGCCATGTGGAGCCCGGAAATGGCAAGGATGTGCCCGAGCCCCGATGCGCGCAGGGCCTCTACATCTGCCTCATCCAGAAAACCGCGTTCGCCGGCCAGGAGCGCCACGGCAAAGCCGCTCGCCGGCCCGTCTGCGGCCCGGATGCGCTCCACCACAAGGCGGCGAACCGCATCGATCCGTGCGCCCAGTCCGCCGTCCGGCGGTGCCAGAATTTCGGGGGCGCCATAGGCAAATCCGGTGGCGCCGATCCCGTCAAAATAGAGCCGGCGCGCCGGATCGTAGGCGCCGGGCATCACCGGTCCCCGCAACGGCATGAGGCGTGCCCGGACCGATACCGTTGCCCCCACGGGAAAGCGTTCCGTCGACCGCACGTTGACGCGCACTTTCCGTGGCATCGGCTCGCGCAACCCCTCCTCCACGGCAACGACAATTCGCTGCTTTTTCGGCCCCAGAGATTGCGAGGCAACGATGCGCCCCACCACGGTGGCCGCCATGGGGCGTTTGAGGAGGGCAGTGCCGGAGAATTCCATCTGCAGGGAGACGGCAAAGGCGCCGGCGGTGACGGCCGCCAAGCCAAGGGCCACCGGCGCAAAAGGAGTAAGGGAGGTAAAGCGCTCGCGCCGGACTGCGAGGGTTTTCAGCGCCAGGAGTGCCACCAGCGTAGCGCCCAAGGTGACCGGGTTTTCGGCCACCACGCCCGCCACCACCAGCCAGACGCCGACGATCGCCAGCGCCGGCAGCAGCAGGCTGAAACGGCCACCGTCACGCTCTTCAAGAATCTGCGTCTCAATCCAAGAGCGATGGACCCGCCCCGTCAGCGCCAGTGACACCTTGGCCTTCCTTTCACGCCCCAACGGGTCGACGCGGTGCCCCGGCGTTGGCTACAGGGGAGCACCCATTCCCATACTAACGTGTCTGCCATGGAAACTAAACCCAAGGTAGTGACGCGGTTCGCCCCGTCACCCACCGGCTTCTTGCACATCGGCGGCGCCCGCACGGCGCTCTTCAACTGGCTCTTTGCCCGCCACCACGGCGGCGAGATGAAGCTGCGCATCGAGGACACGGACCGGGCAAGGTCCACCGATGACGCGATCCGCGCGATCCTCGACGGCCTTTCCTGGCTGGGTATTGAGGGCGACGGGGACGCCCTCTACCAGTCCGAGCGTGCCGAACGCCATCGGGAGGTGGTGGATAATTTGCTCGACACGGGAAACGCTTACCGCTGCTACGCATCCGCCGAAGAGCTGGCCCAGATGCGCGAAAAGGCCGCCGCGGAGGGTCGACCGCCCCGCTATGACGGCCGCTGGCGGGATCGCGACCCGTCCGATGCGCCCGATGGCGTCGCCCCCGCCATCCGCCTCAAGGCGCCGCAGGATGGCGAAACCATCATCGACGATGCGGTCCAGGGGCCGGTGCGCTTTGCCCACAAGGATCTTGATGATCTCATCATCCTGCGCTCGGACGGGACGCCCACTTATATGCTCGCTGTGGTTGTTGACGACCACGACATGGGCGTCACCCAAATCATCCGCGGCGACGATCACCTCACCAACGCGGCGCGGCAGTCGCTGATTTACGCCGCGGCAGGGTGGGATGTGCCCAAAATGGCGCACATCCCGCTGATCCACGGACCGGACGGCGCTAAGCTCTCAAAGCGCCACGGGGCTCTCGGCGTGGAAGCGTACCGATCCATGGGATACCTGCCGGAGGCGTTGCAAAACTATTTGGTGCGCCTGGGCTGGTCCCATGGCGACCAGGAGTTTTTCTCCCAAGAGGATATGATCGCGCTGTTCGATCTTGATGCTGTGGGGCGCTCGCCGGCGCGCTTCGACTTCACCAAGCTGGAAAACATGAACGGGCATTTTATGCGCAGTGCCAGCCCCGAGCGTCTCCTGACGGCGTTGGCGCCGGTCATCGCGGAGGCGGACGACGGCGCAAAAATCCGCGCAGCCCTCGATGGCGGCGCCGCAGTACCGCTAAAGGCGTTGATGCCGGGCTTGGCGGAACGGGCAAAAACCCTGGTGGCGCTCCTCGACAGCGCGCGGTTTTTGTTCGCCGAGCGCCCCCTTGCCCCAGACGAAAAGGCGCAAAAACTCCTCACAGACGACTCTAGAGCCCACCTAAGAGGCGTCCATGGAGCGCTCAGCGCCCTCGATGAATGGAGCCTGGAAAGCGTCGAGGGGGCCGTGCGGGCCTACGCCGACGGCGCTGAGTTGAAGCTCGGGAAGGTGGCCCAGCCGCTGCGGGCGGCGCTCACCGGAACCACGACATCGCCGGGTATTTTCGATGTGCTTTTCGCGTTGGGGCGCGAGGAGGCCCTGGCGCGCATTGCCGATCAGGCCGCCTGAGGAGCTGGACGCCCCAGCGCGGCCGTGAGGCGCGGCGCCACGAAAAAGTAAGCCACCGAGATGGCGAGGCAGTAGGCGCTCATGGTGAGCGCCTGCTCGGGGAAATTTATCCCGAGGTCGATGACCCAGCCGGTGACCCCTGGTCCGGCGGCGGTGGCAAAGACCATGAGCGCGCTAAAGATCGACTTGACGCTGCCGATCCACCTTGTGCCGTAGAGCGTGGGCCAAAGGGCGCCCATGAGCGTCATCACCACGCCCTGACTGACGCCTGTTCCCATCAGCACGGCGAACCAGATCCACACGCCGCCGGGGAGCGATAGCAGCGAGATGGCGCCGGCAAGGGGGAGCAGAAAGAAGGGAAGAATGCGGGTGGGGCCAACCCTGTCCACCAGCGATCCGGCGAGGATGGAGGTGGTCACCGAGAACGCCGCATAAACCGGAAACGCCAGGGCCATGGTGGCAAGGTCAAATCCGCGCACCTCGGCAATGTGAACCTGGTGAAAAAATGCGCAGGTGCCGATGAACGGCGCCGCGAGTATTCCGGGGATCAGCACATAAAATGACCAGTGGCCCGCAACGTCGCGGCGGGTCCAGTGGCGGCCCCCCATGCCCACCGCCTCCTCGCCGGCGCCCTCCCCGACGGGCGTGCGTCCATGGCGCAACAAAATGTGCGCCACCGGCAGGATGACCAGCACGAGGAAAACCGCGACCGCGAGCCAGACCCCGCGCCAGCCCAAAAACCCCTGGGCCTCCACGGCGAGGAAGGGAAAAACAGCCTCGCCCAACGGAAAGCCGATGAAGGCGACGGCCACCGCCCGGCCCCGGTTGGCGGCAAACCAGCGGGCGACGGCGGTCATGGCCAAAAGGCCCATCATCCCCTGGCCGCAATAGCGCAGACCGAAGATGGCAAGGGCCAAAACCGCCACGTGCTTCGCCCCCATCATCAACAGGGCAGAGGCCGCAAAGGCGAGGAGAACGATAATGGCGAGGCGTTTGAGCGGCACCGTGTCGGCAAACCGGCCTGTCTGAAAAATGAGCAGCGCCGAGGCGATGGTGCCGATGGTGTAGAGCCCGCCCCACTCACCGTTGGAAAGGCCGAATTCTGCCCGGATTCCGCCGGCGAACAGCGCGATGAAGAAGGTCTGCCCGAACGACGACGCAAAGGTAAGGAGCATGCCGGTGCCGAGCCACCAGGCATTGCGTCGGTAAAAGGACAACACCATGGCATCAGTTAGCCCCTTGCGGGCCGCAACGAAAGCGTCCGGAGCCGGTGCGGCACTTGATGGGGGTCTGCCCTTCCAGTAGAGCGCTGGGAGAAAAGGTGCACGCAACGCGAGCTAAGTAGATCTAGCTGGCAGCTTATGCGTGCGCGAAATCGTGAAATAGCGCGAAGGAGTCGACCATGACCACCGACCATCAGGCACAATTCGCGCTAGGCGCCGAGACCGTCGATTACGACGTCCTGCACGGCACCGAAGGCCCCAGCGTCATCAATATTTCGTCTTTCTATAAGGACACTGGCCTCTTCACCTACGATCCCGGTTTCACCTCCACCGCCGCGTGCGAATCCAAAATCACCTACATCGACGGCGACAAGGGCGTCCTCCTTTATCGCGGCTTTCCCATCGAGCAGTTGGCCGAGCAGGGCGACTTCCTGGAGACCTGCTATCTCCTCCTTTATGGCGAGCTACCCACCTATTCCCAAAAGGAGAATTTCGTCGCCAACGTCACCTACCACACCATGATCCACGAGCAGATGAACCGCTTTTACGCCGGCTTCCGGCGCGATGCGCATCCGATGGCGATCATGGTGGGCTGCGTGGGGGCGCTCTCGGCGTTTTATCACGACTCCACCGACATCCATGACCCGCACCAGCGCATGATCGCCTCCGTGCGCATGATTGCGAAAATGCCCACCATCGCAGCCTGGGCCTACAAATATTCCATCGGCCAGCCCTTCGTTTATCCGCGCAACGACCTCGACTATTCGGCGAATTTTTTGCGCATGTGCTTCTCCGTGCCCTGCGAGGAGTATGTGGTGAACCCGGTGCTCGCCCGCGCCATGGACCGGATTTTCATTCTCCACGCCGACCACGAGCAGAACGCGTCCACCTCGACCGTGCGCCTTGCCGGTTCCTCAGGCGCCAATCCGTTCGCCTGCATTGCGGCGGGCATTGCCTGCCTTTGGGGACCCGCCCACGGCGGCGCCAACGAAGCTGCGCTCAACATGCTCCAGCAGATCGGCACGGCCGACCGGATCCCGGAATTCATCGACCGCGCCAAAGACCGCGACGATCCGTTCCGCCTTATGGGTTTTGGCCACCGGGTCTACAAAAACTACGACCCGCGGGCGCGGATCATGCAAAAGACCTGTCACGAGGTATTGGCGGAGCTTGGCCTCAAGGACGACCCGCTCCTGGAAGTCGCCATCGAGCTCGAAAAAATCGCCCTTCACGACGAGTACTTCATTTCCAAAAAACTTTATCCGAACATCGATTTTTATTCCGGGATTACGCTGCGCGCCCTCGGCTTCCCGACGACGATGTTCACGGTGCTCTTCGCCCTCGCCCGCACGGTGGGTTGGATCGCCCAATGGAAAGAGATGGTGGAAGATCCCCACCAGAAGATCGGCCGCCCCCGCCAGCTTTATACGGGCGCTCGCCAGCGGGACTACACGCCCATCGCCCAGCGCGGTTAAGGCGGCGCGCTGCGGACCGCTGCGGCGTAGGCGTGGGTACGCTTAGCCGACTTCAGCGATGTGTCAGCGCTTTGCCATGAGCGCCAGTAGAGCATCTGCCGCTTGCTCTCCCGGCGACTTTTCCACCCGCATCTCTTCGTGGAACGCATCGAAGGCGCCATTTTGGCGCTCACGCGCGGCTTCATCGTTGAGGAGAGGCGAAAGGGCGGCGGAGAGGGCCGCCGGCGACCCTTCATCGTCAAGGAAGGCGGGAATCTCGTTGCGGCCGATGACGATATTGGCGAGCACCATCGACTTTGCCTTCACGATAGGCAGCACCGGGTGGAGCGCCTTGATGACTTTGCCAATGGCGTCGAGGCGATAGGCGACGACCATCGGCACCCTTGCGGCGGCCAGTTCCAGCGTCACCGTGCCGGATGCGGCAAGGGCAGCGCGGGCTTCAGCGAACGCCGCTTCCTTCGCGCCGGGTCCTGACAGGATTTCCGGACGCCGAGGCCAGGTGGACGTCAGGGCCTCTAAGCGATCCTTAAGGTGAGGCACCGCGAGGAGCTGGATCGGCGCACTCCCGGCAGCCGCGGCAACCGCCTCGCCGAAGCTGGGCATCAACCGCTCGATCTCACCGCGACGACTTCCGGGGAGTACGAGCAAAGCATGCCCGTCGGGTGCCGTGTCCCGACGCATCTTTTCAAAAAGCGGGTGGCCCACATAAACGCACCGCGGACCGCCCAGGCGCGCGTGCTCGGCAGGCTCGAACGGAAAGAGCGCAAGGACGAGGTCCACGTAAGGCCGCATGGCTTTGGCGCGGCCGGGCCGCCACGCCCAAACCGTCGGGCTCACGTAGTTGACGATGGGAAGGGACGGCAGTGCTCGGCGCACTCGCTTGGCGACCCGGTGGTTGAATTCTGGCGCATCGACAATGACGAGGGCATCGGGCCGCAGCGCAATGACGCTATCGGCCGCCTCGCGAATGCGTTTTAGGAGTTGCGGGAGCCGGCGCACAATGGCGTCGAAACCGTTGACGGCGATTTCCTCCAGCGCAAAGACCTCCACAAGGCCTTCCCTGCGCATCGCCTCGCCGCCCACCCCCTGCCAAGCAACAGCTTCGCGCCCGTTCACCGCCGCCATCAAAGCGCCGGCCAGTTGGTCGCCCGACACCTCTCCGGCGAAAATGGCAATGCGCCGCCCCTCGGCTGCCCCAGGGCGCTCCCTAGAGGGCGACAACGAAGGCGCCTGCGCGGTCGGCAAGGGCGATCATCTTTTCCCGTTCGGCGATGATGGTGCGGCCCGATTCCACCGCGATCCCGCCAAAGCCGGCGTCAATGACGCCTTGCAGGGTTTGGGCGCCGACCACGGGGACGTCGGCGCGCATGTCCTGGCCGCGTTTGGCCCGTTTCACCAGGACACCCGTACCCTTCTTTGCCCGGAAGCGCTTTTCCTTGCGCAGGCCCACACAGCGCTCGACCATGGCATCGGTGCCCTCGGCGCCTTCGACGGCGAGGATGCGCCCATCCGCCACCACCACCGCCTGACCCACATCGAAGGGGGCGGCAGCGTCCAAAAATGCTGTGCCCAGTTCCATGTCGGCCCGGTGCTCTTGGCTGGGCTCGCGCTTACCGAGGGTGCCGGGAGGCGCCAAAAGCTCCGGTACGGTCTCGGCCACCGACAGGACCCGAAATCCTTCGCTCTCAAACAGCGCCAAGACGTTGCGTACGATGGTGTCGTCGCCACCGATGGCGGCCCGAACGATTTTCGGCACCAGCTTCAGCGTTTCGAGATCACCCAGAATTTTCGCGTAGTCGGGCCGGCTGCGAATGGCGCCAAGGAAAAGCAGGTCCTTGCACTCGCGCGCTTCCATAAGCTTCAGCATTTTGCCGATCTGACCGTAGCCGAGGCGGTGGGCGTCGAGACCCGCAGGCGCTTCATCGGCCTCGCCATCGATGGCGAACACCACCACCGGCCGGCGAGGGGCGAGTGCCGTTGCCGCCTCCCAGGGGAGCGCGCCGGCGCCTGCGATGATCGCAACGGGCGCTTCCATCGGCTAAATGCCCGCTTCGAGGAGGTCCGTCTCGGTGGCCGCCGCAGGGCTTTTGGGGAGCGGATGGAGCAGAGGCCGGTTTCGCCCCTCGTCGATGAATTTTAAGATGGTCGCCACGTGGGGATCGTCCCCCATCTCCGCCCGCAGCTTGGCGAGCCGGTCGCTGAACAATCCTTCCCCTTCAAAGAGAAGGGCGTAGGCGCCGAGCAGCAAATTGATGGTTTCCCTGCTGAAGCCGCGGCGCTTCAGGCCCACCAGGTTCAGTTTGTCGATGCGGCCGCGGTGCCCGATGACGTAGGCGAACGGCACCACATCCTTGGTGACGCCGGACAGACCGCTGATGAAAGCGTGGGCGCCGATCCGCACCCGCTGGACGATGGCCGCACCGCCACCGATGAGCACGTGGTCGCCCAGGGTGGCGTGGCCGGCCAGAAGCACATTGTTGGACAGCACCACATGGTCGCCGACGATGCAGTCGTGCCCCACATGCGCCCCCACCATGAAGAAGCAGTCATCGCCGATGACCGTGCGCGACCGTCCTCGGGCGGTACCGGCATGGACGGTGACGTGCTCGCGCAGAATGCAGCGGGCGCCAATTTCCACGCTGACCGCTTCCCCCTGGTGGGAAAGATCCTGCGGCGGCCCGCCGATGACAGCGCCTGCATGGACAACCGTATCGTGGGAAATGGTGGTGTTGCCGGTGACCACCACACCCGGGCCCAGCGAGACGCGATCGCCGAGCTGAACGTTCTCCTCCACCACCACGTGGGGCCCCACCCGAACGCCCGTCCCTAACGCCGCCGACGGCGCGATGATCGCCGTTGGGTGGATGGACACGCCGAGACCCTGATTACTGTCCACGAAAGCTAGTCGCGCACGATCATCGCGGTGACGTCGGCCTCGGCCACGGTTTGGCGATCCACGATCGCCTCGCCATGGAAGCGCCAGACGTTGCCGCGTTGGCGCTCCTTCGTCATGCGGTAGTGCACCACATCGCCGGGCACCACTGGCTTGCGGAATTTCGCCTTGTCGATGGTCATGAAGTAAACGAGGGACGGGCGCTCAAGACCTTGGGATACCACGCACAAAACGCCCGCCGTCTGCGCCATCCCTTCAATGAGAAGCACGCCAGGCATCACCGGCTCACCGGGAAAGTGGCCCTGGAACTGCGGCTCGTTGATGGTCACGTTCTTGATGCCGATACCAAAGTTGTCGCCGTCAATATCGACCACTTTGTCGATCATCAAAAAAGGGTAGCGGTGCGGCAGGTAGGTCAACACATCACGGATCGTCGCCGAGTCGATCGTCTTCTTAGCCCCCGTCAGGCTCGATCCTCCGTCCATCGAATGACTTCCATCGCAATCAAATAACCCCGTTAGTCTACTGGCAGTGATGGCCACATGGAAGCGCGGAACAGGGTTTGAACGGCCTCTGGCCTGGGATGTCCAGGGGAATGTGGGCCCGTCGGGCGCAATCGCGCACTGAGCGCGGATCGCAGGAGAGGCCGGCGCGCGGCCACACGCCGCGCGTCGGGATATGGGTTGTTGGGCGCGCTAGTCGTCGGTGCCGTAGAAAAACTCTTCGCGCACCACCTTGTCACCGGCCACATGGTAGACCGCGATCTCTTTCATCTTCATCCGTTCGCCGGTCGCCTTGGTGGTGGCGTCCACCTCAAAAAGCACCGAAAAGCGGTCCTCACCGTGGAGATATGGTCCGTCGACCTCCCAGCCATTGACCTCCATGGTGTCCTCCCACCAAGCGTGTTTTGCCCTGATGGCATCAAGGCCCACCGCTTCTCGTCCCATTTCCGGGTTCATGGCGGCTGCCTCCACCGAAACGGCGTCAGCGGCGTAGTGGTTGGCGAGAAGTTCCTCCACCTGGCCGTCCTTGTTCATCTGGATGAGTTTGTCTGCAAGGTCTTTAAGCGCCATGGTTTGCCCCTTCGTTCGGTTCTTGTTTCGGAATATATAGAGAACATAACATTAACTGCCGATTGTGTCCGCGGTATGTCAGGGAGTTGTGAATTTCACGGCCGGCCCCTGCTTGCGGCGGCGGCGGCGAGTGTCTAGCGTTCCGCCGGATCGATCCAACAACACAATGGCGTCAATGCCGATAGGGAGGTTTCATGATGCTTCGCACATTGTTGACGGGTGCGGCGCTCGCAGCGTTCGCGGTGTCGGGGGCAGTTGCCCAAGAGATTACGTTGCGTATCCAAACGCACTTCTCCTCTGAATCGGGTAATGGCAAAAACGCAGCCCAATTCTTCGACGACATCCAGGTCATGTCCGGCGGGCGCATTACCGTAGAACCCTTCTTCTCCTCTGCCGTGGTGAAGTCGACCGAGACCTTTGACGCGGCGATCAACGGTATTCTCGACGGCGACATGACCGGCGGCGCCTATCAGACCGGCAAGGACCCGGCGTTCCAATTCGTGGGCGACCCCATGGGCGGCTACGACACGCCCTGGCAGATGTACGCCTTCCTCTATAATGGCGGCGGTCTTGAAGTGGCCCGCGAGCTTTATGCCGAGTACAACATGTACCTGGTGGGCTGGTGGATCCCAGGCCAAGAATCCCTTTCGTCCTCCGAGCCGATTCCTGGTCCCGCAGCGCTGAAGGATTGGAAGTTCCGCTCCCCGCCTGGCATGGAAACCAAAATCTTCGCCAACATGGGCGCCTCACCCATCGTGATGGACTTTACGGAAGTGTTCACGGCGCTGGAATCTGGCATCATCGAAGGGGCTGACGCGTCAAACATCGCCACGAACCAATCCATCGGCATCTACGATGTGGTCCAGCACGCCACCTATCCGGGCTTCCACTCCATGCCCGCCGACCACCTTGCGTTCAACCTTGATGTTTGGAACGCGATGCCGGCGGACGTCCAGCGCATCATCGAAGTGGCGATGCAAAAGCTTGCCTTCCGCACCACCCTCGACTTCCAGGTGGAGATGGAACGCGCCGCCGGCGAACTGGCCGCGGCCGGGATCACCCTCTACGACTGGTCCGACGAAGATCGCCGCGAGTTCCGTGGCGCGGCCGTGAAGGCCTGGGACGAGTTCGCCACTACCGACCTTGCGAAGAGCTTGGTGGCCCAACAAAAGGAGTTCCTCGGAAAGATCGGGCTCCTTAACAGCCAGTAGCGTTTTCCAAAAAGGGGCGGCCTCGGTGCCGCCCCTTTTTTATTTCCGCGTCGTGCCCATTTTTTTTGCAAGCTGGTTCCCGTCCGCCGCTGTTGGCTGCGCGTGGAGCGGGAGAGACCGCAAGTGTCTCCAGATCAGGCCCTGAGTTGCACCCACCCGCCGCGCCCAAGCAGTGGTAAAAACACCCGCGAATCGGCAGCTTTTTGTTGTGGTGGCCACGCGAAAGCAATCCTGACCACCCAGTTTGCGACCCAACAATCTGGTCCAAAACCGCCTCGATTCCCTTGGGTTCCCACTGATCCGAAGGACACCGGAACGGCACACCGCGACATCGTCGGGTGGGCTCTAAAACCTGGCGCGTGTACTGCGTCCGAGGGCCTTGCTTCGGCTAACCTAAGCGGCGTGCCCAGGGGGGCTCGACTGGGGTTGGATCATCGGAAACAGGAATTTTTGTCTTGATTAGAACCGTCTCGGGGGACAGTCTTGCGCAGCACCGCGAAACGCGGCGTTGAAAGAGCCGGAAGAGCGGCGCGAAGTCTAGGGAGACACCATGGTCGAGACGCCGCCGAGTAGCGCCATCGACTACATCAGTCTCGGCATTAGCCGCGTGGGCATGTTCCTGGTCGCCTTGATCGTCGCGATCATGTTCTACGAAGTGGTGATGCGCTACTTTTTCGAGCAGCCCACGTTGTGGGTGAACGAGATGAGCCTTTGGGTGGGGGGTTTCATCTATTTGCTTGCTGCGCTCTACGTTTTGCAGCAGCGCGCCCACATCCGCATCACACTCCTCTACGACGTGGTACCGCGATGGCTGCAGCGCATTTTCGACCTCATCTCCACCATCTGCATCATCATTTTTGCAGCCATGATTATCCAGGGCGGTTTTAACGAAGCGGTCGCAAAGTATGCACGCTGGGAGACCTTCGGAACCGCTTGGGATCCGCCCATACCCGCCACCATGAAACCCGCCATTCTCGTGGTGAGCGGTCTCATGATTGCCCAGGCCATCGTCAATTTCCTGCGCGACTGGAAAGAGGCGCCGCTGGCTGAGGGGGCGGAAGACGTCGCCGAGGAAATGCGCCACGCCTACACCGAAACCGCCGGCGATCGGCACGACTGACGCCGCCCGGTTGCTTATCCCCCCAGACCAAAAAGAGCCAAAATGCCAGTTCTGATTCCTTTCAATCCCTGGCTTGCGCTTTTGTTGTTGTCCATCGGCTGGTTTGCGTACCTGTCGATCCGCCGCTCCGAGTTGCTCGCAGCCATCTTCCTAGCCGCCGTCGTGGCGCTGCTGGTCTTCATTTTCCCGCCTGATCTCACCGGCGCCCCGAACACTCAGCCGTTGCGCGACGAGTTCTGGAGTGCCTTTGCCTCGCTCCCCAAAGTCTCGGGGATGGGGGTGGCGGAGCTTTCTGTGTGGCTCCTCATCGCCATGGTGTTCCTGCTGGCGATCGGTATGCCGCTCGGTTTCGCCAGCGGCTTCTTGGCAGTCTTCGTGCTCTACCTTCGCTTTGGTCCCGACGTGCTCTTCCGCTCCTTCGGCACCGGCCCGTTTTCGGTTCTGTCCCAGCGCATCTACGGGCTGATGACCGACTACGTCATCATATCGGTGCCGCTGTTCATCTTCATGGCGTCGCTGCTGGAGCGGTCCGGCCTTGCCAAGGACATGTACAACTCGCTCAATGTGTGGCTGTCGCGCACCCGCGGCGGCATCGCGCTCGTCACCGCGATCATGGCCATCATCATGGCGGCAATGTCGGGCATCATCGGCGGCGAGGTGGTGCTTTTGGGGCTGATCGCGCTGCCACAGATGCTGCGCCTTGGCTACAACCAGAACCTCGCCATCGGCACCATCTGCGCATCGGGCTCTTTGGGCACGATGATCCCGCCGTCCATCGTCTTGATCATCTACGGTCTCGTCACCGAGACCTCTATCCAAAAGCTCTTCACCGCAGCGTTCGTGCCGGGCTTCATCCTCGCGTCCTGCTACCTCATCTACATCGTGGTGCGCACCCAGCTTAACCCGTCGCTGGCTCCACTCCCCGAACCCAAAGAGGACGAGATCGAAGGTTGGGGCAAGCCGCTGCGCTTTGCGGCCTTCCTGCTCACGCTGGTGATTGGCGCGGCGATGATCGCGTCCCTGCTCGTCTATCTCCAGTCCACCTACGGCGCCCGCACGACCGGTCTCTTCGTGGAGGAACCGCTCCTCGACATCACCTACATGTTGGGCTTTGCTGTCATTGCGACGGCCGTCATGATCGCCGCCGTCGGCGTCCGGGTGGTGGGCGAAGCGTGGCAGATGGGGAAAGGCCTCGTTGCGCCCCTCGTTGTGGTGTTCGTGGTCTTGGGATCGATCTACGGCGGCGTCACCGGCATCACCGAGGCGGCGGGCATGGGCGTCGTCGCGGTGCTGATCTTCATTACCCTGCGCGGCGAGTTCACCTGGAACCTCTTTTACCAGTCACTCCAGCGCACGTTTAAGTCCACGGGCACCATTTTGATGGTGACGTTCGGCGCAACGGCGCTCGCCGGCTCCTACTCCATCGCGGGGGGGCCGGCCTACGTGGCGAACCTCATTACCGGCTCCGACCTTGCCCCGTTCGCCGTGATTTTGATCATGATGGGGATCTTCCTCGTCCTTGGGGCGTTGATGGACTGGGTGGGGATCGTGCTTCTCGTGATGCCTGTCTTCCTGCCCATCGTGCTGGGCCTTGATCTCGGCCTCACGCCGGAGGAAACGCGCATCTGGTTCGGCATCCTGTTTTGCGTAAACATGCAGGTGTCGTTCTTGTCGCCACCGTTCGGGCCGGCCGCGTTCTACCTGAAATCGGTGGCCCCTCCGCACATCACCTTGCCGGACATTTTTAAGGGGTTCTTGCCCTTCATCTGTCTGCAGCTTCTTGTGCTGGCGCTCGTTCTGATCTTCCCGCAGCTCACCCAAGTGCTACTATAAGGCGCCTGTGCCGCTGGGGGCGCGTCGTTAGCGCCCTTTTGGAGGCGAACCGGAAGCTCTCTCCGATCGTTAAAGGGAGAGCCACTTCCTTCCATTCATGGTATGCCGGGCCAAATCCTGGGAGACCCTATGCTGTCGTTCGTTCGCCTCAACGATGTTGATGACGTGGTCACTGCGACCCGTCCGTTGGAGGCAGGCACGCCCATCGAGAACGTGAAGACGGCCACGCTGATCCCCAGGGGCCACAAGATCGCCACCCACGCCATCGCGGCCGGTGAACCGGTGCGCAAGTACGCCCAGATCATCGGCTTTGCGCGGGAAGACATCGCGCCGGGCACCCACGTGCACGACCACAACCTCGCGTTCCGCGCCACCGACTTTGAGTATCAGTTCTCCACGAACTTGCGGGAGCCGCCGGCACCACTGCAGCAGGATGTCTTCCAGGGCTACCGGCGGGAAAGCGGAAAGGTCGGGACGCGCAACTACATCGCCCTCCTCACCAGTGTGAACTGCTCGGCCACGGCTGCTCACAAGATCGCCGCCCATTTTACACCAGAGCGGCTCGCCCCCTACCCGAACGTCGATGGCGTCGTCGCCTTTGCCCATGGGACAGGCTGCGGCATGGCCGGCTCCGGCGATGGGTTCGCCGCTCTCCAGCGCACCATGTGGGGTTACGCGCGCCACCCCAACCACGGCGCCGTTCTGATGGTGGGGCTCGGCTGCGAGATCAATCAGATCGACTGGTTGCTGGAAGCCTATGGGCTGAAGCAAGGGCCCTGCTTCGCCACCATGAACATCCAAGACAATGCCGGCCTTCGTCGCACCGTTGATGCGGGTATAGCGCAGGTGGAGGCAATGCTCCCGGCCGCCAACGAAGCCAAGCGCGAGCCCTGCCCCGCCGCCGGTCTCACCGTCGCGCTCCAATGTGGCGGGTCCGACGCCTGGTCTGGAATTACCGCGAACCCCGCCCTTGGCTACGCCTGCGACTTGCTGGTGGCCCAGGGCGGCATCGGCCTTTTGGCGGAGACCCCGGAAATTTATGGGGCAGAACACCTTCTTGCCGAGCGCGCTGCGACCCGCGCGGTCGGTGAAAAGCTCATCTCGCGCATCAAGTGGTGGGAAGACTACGTGGCCCGCAACAAGGGTTCCATGGACAACAACCCATCACCGGGCAACAAGCGCGGCGGCCTCTCCACCATTTTGGAAAAATCCCTGGGCGCAGCGGCGAAGGGCGGCACCACACCCCTCACCGGCGTCTACGAGTATGCCGAAGAGGCGCGGGTGCCGGGGTTCGGTTTCATGGATTCGCCTGGCTACGACCCGGCGTCGGTGACCGGCCAAATCGCCTCCGGAAGCAATGTGGTGGTCTTCACCA
>JBCCYN010000019.1:0-40661 GCA_039189655.1 Pseudomonadota bacterium
ACGGTGTCTCATCGGTCCCAACGGGGCCGGTAAGAGCACTTTCTTCAAATGTCTCACCGGCCAGCTGAGACCCACTGAGGGTGCTGTACGTTTCTTGGGAGATCGCATCGATGGGTTGAACCCACATGCCATCGTGCAAAAGGGCATCGGCATCAAAACGCAAGTACCGAACCTTTTCAACGGATTACCGGCGTCGGAGAATATCTGGCTCGCCGCAAGGCGAAATCACCTGTCAGCAAAGGCCAACCAGCTTGCGCGGGAGACTATAGAGCGCGTGGGTCTGACCGCGATCGCCGATGAGCCGGTCGGCAACCTTGCCCATGGGCAGCGACAACTTGTGGAATTGGCGACGGTGCTTGCGGGGGAGCCCCGCCTCCTCCTGCTGGACGAGCCTGCCGCCGGTATGACCGCGGAAGAAACCACGCGACTTTCGGAGATCATCCGGGAAATTGCGAAGAGTTCGGCGGTCATCGTTGTCGAGCACGACATGCAGTTCATCCGTGAAATTGCGAAGACCGTCACGGTTTTCCATCAGGGCGCGGTGATCGTTGAGGATCATGTGGACCTCGTGATGCGCAACCCGTTGGTGCGGGATGTTTACCTCGGCAAACAGGCGGCTTGACGTGCTGGAAGCAACCGCACTGCGCTCTGGCTACGGCCGCGTTCCCGTGCTCGACGGTATCGACCTCAAGGTTGAGGAAGGGGCGTTTGTCGGCATTCTTGGCCACAACGGCATGGGTAAGACGACTCTGTTGCGCACCTTTACCGGGCACCTCCCCGCCACGGCCGGAACGGTGCGCCTGTCAGGCGAAGACGTTACGCGATATCCGCCCCATCGCCGGGCGCGCCTTGGCATGGGTCTTGTGCCCCAAGGCCGCGAAATCTTCCCTAATCTTTCAGTGGCTGACAATTTACGGATGGGTATTTTGGGAGCCGGGGGAAATGAGGCGGCCGTCTTGCCGGGCCTCCTAGAAACGTTCCCCCGCCTCACTCGGCTTCTTGACCGACGCGGCGGAGCGCTCTCGGGTGGAGAGCAACAGCTCCTGGCGCTCGCCAGGTGCCTTGCCGGTCGCCCGAAACTGATGCTGCTTGATGAGCCCACCGAGGGCATACAGCCATCCATCATCGACGAGATCATTGAAACACTTCAAGCGATTAGAGCTCGCGAGCCCATCACCCTCATACTGGTGGAACAAAATCTCGACTTCATTGGCGCTTTGGCCGATCGTGTCTTGATCATCAATAAAGGACGTTTCGTGGGCGAACTTGAGCCCGACCAACTGAGCGACATGGAGCTCGTGGGCGAATTTGTTGGATTTGCCACATGACCGAGCCGTCGCCCCAGGACCGGCCATGACGGGCTTTGCCGGCAAGGTCGCGCTGGTGACAGGGGCAGCCAGTGGTATCGGTCGCGCCACCGCTGAGCGCCTGCGAAATGAGGGGGCGAAGGTGCTCGGTCTCGACATCGACGCCGGCGGTCTTGAGGAAGTGGGTGGCATTGCGCGAATGGTTGCAGACGTCGCCGACCCAGCAACGCCCGAGGCTGCGTTGGCGCGAACGCAAGAAGTGCTCGGCGATGTGGACATTCTCGTCAACAACGCGGCTATCCAAAACACCAAGGGCGTTCTGGAAACCAGTGACGCGGAGTGGGATCACGTCATTGCGGTGGGCCTAACGGGAGCGTTCAGAATGCTGCGGGCTGCGGCTCGTTCCATGGCCACGCGCAGGTGCGGTGCCATCGTCAACGTGTCGTCCACCTTCGCCCACGTCGGTTCTCCGGGATACGCGGCCTACCACGCAGCCAAGGGCGGGCTTGCTTCGCTGACGAGGGCGGCCGCCATCGGCCTTAAAGACCACGGCGTGCGGGTCAACGCGGTCGCACCCGGCACCACTGACACGCCGGGCCTGCGCAAGGGTGTTGAAGATACCCATCCTGACCCCGCCGTCGCGATGAAGAGCTATCTCGACCTCCAGCCTGCGGGTCGGTTCGGGACGGCGCAAGAAATTGCTGCCGCCATCTTGTTTCTCGCCAGCGACGACGCTGCATTCGTAAACGGCGCGGAACTCGTCGTCGACGGAGGATACATCGCGGTTTGAGTATTCGGGCTGCGGCGAATAGATAAACCAACGAACTAAGAGGGAAAAACATGGCCATCAAGCGGCGCGACTTTCTCAAATCGGCGGCAGCTGTACCAGGTGTCTACGCGGCACAATCCTTGATCCCATTTGCGGTCGAGGCGGCAGACGAAATCGTAATCTCGCAGATCCACGACCAATCGGGTGGGCTCGACATCTACGGCAACCCCATGGTGGAGGCGTTTGGACTTGCCGTTGACGAGATCAATGCGGCCGGCGGCGTCCTAGGCAAACCCATGCGGGCAATCAACTACGATCCCCAGTCAAATATGCAGCTCTATGCCCAACTCGCTCAGCAAGCGGCGCTGCGGGACCGCGTGTCTGTCGTTCACGGCGGGATCACGTCCGCAAGCCGCGAAGTCATCCGGCCGGTGCTGCGGCGCTTCAACACGCTATACTTCTACAACACGCTCTACGAAGGCGGCGTTTGCGATCGCAACACGTTCTGTCTCGGCACAACGCCGGCTCAAACCGTTGCAAAGCTGGTCCCATACGTCATCGAGCGGTTCGGCCCAAAGATCTATTCACTTGCGGCCGACTATAACTATGGTCAGATCACTGCGGACTGGGTACGAAAGTTCGCCCAGGAGAACGGCGGGGAGGTGGTTGAGACCGAGTTCTTCCCCCTCGACGTCACCGATTTTGGCCCGACAATCTCCAAAATCCAAGCCGCCCAACCGGACCTTGTCATGTCTATCCTTGTGGGCGGCGCTCACGTCTCGTTCTATCGCCAGTGGTTCGCCTCGGGAATGAAGAACGATATTCCAATGGCTTCCACCACATTTGGCGGCGGCAATGAGCACATTATCTTAACACCTGAAGAAGCAAACGGGATTATCTATGCTTGTGGATACTTCCAAGAGCTTGACACACCGGCCTCGAACCGCTTCCGCGAGGCGCTGACCGCAAAGTACGGCCCCGATCACGCCTATATGTCAGAGCTTCCCTGCGCCACGTACGAAGGGGTCCATATCTGGGCAAAGGCAGTGGAGCAAGCGGGCACCACTGAACGTATGCCGGTGATCGAAGCGCTCGAAAGCGGGCTGTCCTTCGATGGACCCTCAGGCGAGGTGATTGTCGACGCTCAGACGCACCACGCCACCCGCACGGCATTGCTCGCCGAATGCGAGGATCGCGGCTTTAAGCTCATCGAGCAGTTCCCGCTGCAACCGCCTGCCGACACCCAAGCGGTATGCGATTTGGCGGCCAATCCCGACGACAACACTCACTACGTGATCTCGGTCGATTGACAAAAGGGCGGCGACGGTCCGTCGCCGCCCCACAGCACGCCAAAACGACATGGAGTGTGGGCCATGAAGACCATCACGGCGGTGATACGCTGTAAGCCGGGGACTGAGGGAACGATGCGCGACGCGCTTCTTGCGGTCGCTGACCACGTCGCTGCCAACGAGCCGGAGACCCTCGGCTTCTTCGTCTCTCAGGCGGACGACGACGCGTGCGTTTTCACCACCTACGAGCGTTTCGTGGACGACGCCGCCATGGAGCGGCATAACACGTCTGCCGCCTGCCAACGTTTCTTCGAAGTTGCACGGCCGATTTTGGATGGCGAAGTCATCTTGAAGACCTGCGGTGAGATCTCCGTAAAGCCGTAAGACTTAGGGACCACCGGCGCCGGCGGGCTCTGCGCTCCGCCGACATTCAACGTTATCCCAGGGTATGTTTCGGCCGCGCGGATAAGGGCGGCGTGCGTGGCGATGCACACCATGCCGCCCCTCATTTTCGTACCCGCCTAACCTCAGCGGTAGGGGTAGCCCGCGGCCTCCTGGGCAGCAGCGTACTGCTTAAAAATCTCGACCACGCGAGCGGCACGCTCCGAAGATGCGGCCACCTCGTCCCAGAACTCTGCGGCATCGGCGACAACGGTCGCCCATTCCTCAGGGGGTATTGAGGTGAGCTCAAGCTTCTCGCCGGTGGTGCGCAACAAGGCTTCACCGCCCCAATACCATACAGCGCGGTAGTAGTGAGATTGGTCGATGGTGGACAGGTAGAGCTGCTGAAGGTGTGGTGGCACCTTGGCCCAACTCTCGGAATTGGCGAAGTAGCTGCCGAACCAGGCGCCGGTGACCGAGTTGGTCAGCGCGTAGTTGCACACATCCGCCCAGCCGACCTCGTAGGCTTCGGTGAAGCCGCACCAGGCAACACCGTCAAGCTCGCCCGTGCGCATGGCGACTTCCACGTCGTCCCAAGGAACAGTGACGGGGATGAGGCCGTAGCGGCTGAGAAAGCGTCCAGCCGTGGGCACGCCGAATACACGCAGGCCCCGCATATCGGCCAGTGAGCGGATGGGTTTGTCTACTGTAAAGATGTGTAGCGGATCCCAGGCGCCGGAGGAGAGCCAGGTCACGTTGTCCACTTCAGAGTACGCCTCGTTCCAGATATCGCCGAGGCCCCAGTAGGTGAACATGGATGCCACATCGAGGCTGTAGCGGGTGGCGAACGGGAAATAGCCGCCGAACACTGCAATATCGACCGGCGAGGCCATGGTCGCTTCATCTGATTGCACGGCATCCAGCGTGCCGTTTTGCATCGCGCGGAAGAGGTCGCTCGTCGGCACCAACTGGTCGGCGTAGTAGAGTTCAATTTCCATCTCGCCATTGGCGGCCGCGTTGAACGCGTCGATCTGAGGCTTGATCACGTGGGCCCCGAGCGGCGCACCGGAATAGGTTTGGAGCCGCCAGCGGATCGGTGCCGTCTGCGCGATGACCGGGGGGGCGGCAAGGGTGGTGGTCGCCGCCGCGGCTGCAGCGGCGCCCAATCCGGTGTTGCGCAGGAAAGACCGGCGAGAACTCAAGATGCGCTCCGACGGCGTCTCAGTTTTCTTGGTTTTGGACATCAACGCGTCTCCTCTGTTGATGGGGGGCGGTTCGGTGTCGACATTGTCGTCGTTTTTCACCGCACATTGAGCACGCTCGGAAGCCAGAGCGCGATCTGGGGAAAGAGCATCACTAGCGCAATGGTCGCGCCCATCATGAGCACGAAGGGCCAGATCGAGCGGTAGATGTCAGTCAGGCGGATCTCGGCCGGCGCCAGGGAGCGCATCAGGAACAGATTGTACCCGAAGGGCGGGGTGATGTAGGCGATCTGGCAAGTAATGGTGTAGAGAATACCAAACCAAATCAGCGGATTTTCGATACCCAAGTCCAGCAGGCGAACCAAGGGCACGTAAAGTGGCGCCACGATCACCAGCATTGCTGTGTCGTCCAAGAACATCCCCATCACGATGAAGCTCAGCTGCATCATGATGATGACCTGCCAGGGGCCCAGCTCCCAATTGTTGACGAAGAGGTTCTCGATGGCCCGTACGGCACCGATCCCATCGAACACCGCACCAAAGGCCAGCGCCGCCAGGATCAGCCACAAGAACATGCAGGAGATCGCCAAAGTTTTGTGGGCGGTGTCGTGAAGAACCCGCAAGGTGAGTCGGCGTTTCAGGAGAGCGGCAAGGGTCGCGGCAGTGGCTCCCACCGCCGCGCTTTCTACGAGACTGGTGACGCCCATCACGAACAGGCCGCTCATGAAGAAGAAGATTAGACAGGGCAAGATGCCTGCCCGCAGGAGGCGCATTTTCTCGGCCATCGACATGGCCAGATCATCTTCGTTTAGCGCAGGCGCAAGCTTTGGCTGGATCCTCACCCGAAGCCACACATAGAGGGTGAACATGGCGGCCATCAAAAGACCCGGCAGCACTCCCGCCAGCCAAAGCTGGCTGACCGGTTGACGCGCGATCATGCCGTAAAGCACAAGAACCACCGATGGCGGTACCAAGATTCCCAATGAGGACCCGCCTTGCACGACGCCGGTGATCAGGATCTTGTCGTAACCCCGCCGCAACATCTCAGGCAGCGCAATCGTGGCGCCGATGGCCATCCCAGCCACCGATAACCCGTTCATGGCCGATATGATGACCATCAAGAAAATCGTACCAATCGCCAGGCCGCCGCTTAGACCGCCCATCCACACGTGCAGCATCTTGTATAGATCTTCGGCAATTCCTGATTCCGACAGGACATAGCCCATGTAGATAAACAGGGGCAGCGTCAGCATCGGGAACCAGTTGAACAGTTTAAATGCCTGGCTGAACGGGATCTCGATCCCGCCCGTCCCATAAAGCAAGAGCACCATCCCCGAGGCAACGAAGCCGATGGCGGCGAACACTCGCTGCCCGGTCAGGAGGAGCACGACCATTGAGGCAAACATCAAGAGTGCGATGGCCTCGTAGCTCACGCAATGGCCTTTCCGCGAAGGGTCGCCCAGTGCTTGAAGATGAGGCTGACGGCTTGCAACAGCATCAGCACCAGGCAGCCGACCATCAAGACCTTGATCGGGATCATCGATGGGTTCCACATGGAAAATCGCCGCTCATTGGTATCTATAGCGTATTCCAGGGATGAAAGTGCACCCCACAGAAGTACTGAAAGGTAAAAAATCAAACACGCAATAGTGACAATATCTATTCGCGCCTTGCCGCGCTGCGTAAGGTTTTCATAGATAAGATCCATGCGGACATGATGATTATTCTTTAAAGTCATGGCGCCGCCAGTGAAGTAGTAAGCGGCTAGCGTAAATTGTGCAGCCTCGATGCACCAGTGAAGAGGTGTATCGAACACCTTGTCAGATACCACATCCAATAACAGGACACCGATCATGAGGAAGATGAGGTATATGGCGGCGAGGCCCACGTAGTCAGCGAGGCGATCCATCGTCCTCACGTAAACCCTGATTCCCGCCGGCATCAACGGAGCGCTGCCTTGATCCGTGGTTGTGTTCATGCGACCTGCGCTCCCGCCGCCTGTAGGGCTGCGGCAATTTCAGGCGGCGGTGCCATGTCGGACACGAGTACATCGATCTCTCCCAGCCGACAGACTCGAAATGCTGCGCGGCGTCCCATTTTGGCACCGTTGGCAAGGACGATTGTGTTCTTTGCAGCGGCACGCATGGCACGGGCGACCTCAGCCTCGGCTTCGTCAGCATCCATCGCGCCGCCGGCGGTGTCCACCGCGGCCACGGTCAACACGGCGTGGTCGGCCTGAAACCGCGCGATTTGCTCAATCACCATTGGTCCCGCCGTCTGGTGATTGGCGCAACCATAGCGTCCGCCCAGCAAGAACACCCGGTGGCGACGCCCCTGCGCCCCAAGCTGCTCCGCGATGCCAAGCGCGTTGGTGATCACGGTCATGCCCGGCAGATCGGCAAGGGCGGTAGCACAGGCGAGGGTGGTGCTGCCGGTGTCCATGAAGAGGGTGTCGCCCTCGTCCAGAACGCCGGCAAGCTTGCGCGCGATAGCGCCCTTGGCGTCGGCGTGTTCGCCCATGCGCTCCGTGAGGCTATTTTCCGTGGCGAGCTTTAAACGCTTTGCGCCACCGCGTACCCGATGGATAGCACCGGTGGATGCCAAGGCATCAAGGTCTCGCCGGATCGTCTCGGCAGACACTGTAAATGTTTCGGCAAGATCCTCCACATCCACGCGGTTTTCGCGCCGAATCTGCTCCAGGATGATGCTCTGCCGCTCTTTCGGCCGCATGGTGCCCTCTTTTCGAAACGCTGCACCACCGAAATTGACCGTGTCAACGAGGGTTGCGGAATTTTTCACGTTCTGCCGCAATTCCGGAAGAAATATTGACCATTTAGGCATTCCTGGGCATTTCTTGTGCAGACTTCTGTTGATGCGGGAGGCTGTCCATGACCATTTCCCGTCAGTACGACGTCGCCGTGATCGGCGCGGGCGTCGTCGGATGCGCGCTCGCCCGGCGCTATGCTCTTGCCGGCGCCGACGTTGTTCTGATCGAAAAAGCCGCTGACATCCTCGACGGTGCCTCCAAAGCCAATAGCGCAATCTTGCACACCGGTTTCGACGCGCCGCCAGGCTCCTTGGAGCAGGCCTGCATCGCCGAAGGCTACGACGAATTCATGGCGATCCGTGAACGCTTGAACCTACCGGTTCTTAAGACCGGCGCGCTCGTCATCGCCTGGACGGATGAAGAGGAGGCCCAGCTCTCCCGGCTCATGGAACAGGCGCGACAGAACGGTGTCACCGACTTTCGCCGTTTGACCCGAGAGGAGACGCTGGCCGCAGAACCACAGCTGTCTCCGACCCTCCGCGCCAGTTTTCGCGTGCCGCGGGAAGTGGTGATCGATCCCTGGTCGACGCCCCTTGCCTACCTTAAGCAGGCCATCGCGTTAGGCGCTGTGCTGATGCGCTCCGCGGAGGTCAAAGCTGGCCGTTTCGACGGCAACGCTTGGGGTCTAGACACCACCCAAGGGACACTGAAGGCAAACCTTGTGGTCAACGCAGCGGGCCTTTACGGCGACATCGTCGACCAGCGTCTTGTCCGGGAAAACACGTTCACCATCCGCCCGCGCAAGGGCCAGTTCGTGGTGTACGACAAACCCGCGGCGGCATTGACGCACCACATCTTGCTGCCGGTGCCCACCAAGACCACCAAGGGCATCGTCGTTTGCCCCACCGTATTCGGTAATGTGCTGGTGGGCCCCACGGCCGAAGAGCAGGACGCGCGCGACCGGGCCGACCTTGTGCCCGAAACTCTCGATGCCCTTCGTCGCCGCGGCGAACAGATTTTGCCAGCGCTGGCGGCCCAGGAGATCACCGCCGTCTACGCTGGCCTGCGCCCCGCCACCGAGGAGAAAGAGTACCGCATCTCGCACCGTGCAGACCTCAACTACGTGACAGTGGGGGGTATTCGGTCCACCGGCCTGTCCTCGGCGCTGGGGACCGCCACCCATGTTTTTCGGCTCACTGAACGCTTGGCCCAGTGGCCGCCCCCGGACGCCGTTCCATGGCCCAGCGTGCCCAATATCAGCGAAAGCGCCCCCAGAGACTGGCACAGCGCCGGCCATGGCGGGATGGTGTGCCATTGCGAGATGGTGACAGAGCGCGAAGTGGCCGCTGCCCTTTCCGGGGAACTCGGTGCCAAAAGCCTCGCGGGTCTGAAACGGCGCACGAGGGTCACGCTCGGGCGTTGCCAAGGATTTCACTGCCTGCATCGTCTAGCCGAGATGACCGAGAGGCACTTTGACACGCCGATCGCAATGCCCTTGGGCGATCATGGCCGCTGAACTTCCGGCGGAAGCTGACGTTGTCATTGTGGGCGCGGGCCCCGCGGGCCTCGCTGCGGCGGCGGAGTTGCGCGCCCTTGGGATGCCGCGGGTTCTGGTGCTTGATCGCGCCCGAGAGGCTGGCGGCGTTCCCAGGGTCTGCGCCCACTCACCCTACGGTTTTAGAGAGTTTCGCCGGCTGATGTTCGGCCCGGCCTATGCGCGCGCGCTGCGCGACCGGGCTTTTTCTGCCGGCGCAAGGATTGTAACCGGCGCAGCGGTGAGCAGGCTTCTGCCGGGTCCAAGGGTGGAGGTGACCACAGACGCAACGGGCATGATCGAAATTCATGCCCGGGCGGTTCTTCTGGCGACGGGGACACGGGAAAGAGCACGCTCAGGCCGGCTAATCGGTGGCACCAAGCCTGGGGGCGTGATGGTGACCGGCGCACTGCAAAACCTAGTCTATGGAGGCCATCGGCGCCCGTTTCGCCGCCCGGTGATCCTTGGCACGGAGTTGGTGTCCTTTTCGGCCATCTTGACATGCAAGCACGCCGGCATTCGCCCCGCGGCCATGGTCGAGCCCGGGACGCGTATCACGGCCCGGCGCTATTCCGCCGAGCTGCCTCGCGTCCGTGGGATCCCCCCTTGGACAAACACGGAGGTCATTGCGGTTGAAGGGGCTGACGCGGTTACCGCCATCCATGTGCGTCAGGGCACCACCCAGCGCCAGATCGAGGCGGACGGTCTTGTGACCACCGGCTGCTTCCGACCCGAGGCGCATCTGGCGCAGATTGCTGGTCTCGAGATCGATCCGGGCACCGGTGGTCCGGCCGTGGACGATGGGGGGCGCACATCGGCACCGGGCGTCTATGCGGCCGGCAACGTTCTACGGCCGGTAGAGACTGCAGGCTGGTGCTGGCGGGAGGGGCTTGGTGTGGCGCGAGTGATTGCCGCTGACCTTGCCACGCGCTCTCGCCCCGAGCTCGAGCGCGCGCCTATCGTCGTGAGCGGCAGTGCGCTGAGATACGTGATGCCAAAGTATATTTCCGGGGCCGACACCCGAGCGTTCGATGTCCTTCAAGCGCGGGTCATGCGCCCCGTTAAAGGGCGGCTTGGCGTTTGTGTGGGCACCTCAGAGTTCGCCGGACGCAGGCTCGACACTCTGCCAGAGCGGCGGCTCACCTTGGCCTTGCCGCGGGTGTCGAACCAAACAATGACGGTCAGGCTCGAAGATGATGCGCGGCATGCCCATGAGAGCGTGCGACCATGACGGCCGTCTTGGCTATCGACCAGGGCACGACTAGCACGCGCGCCCTGGCCGTCGAACCGGACGGCAAGACCTCGCTGGTGTTCAGCCAAACCACGCGTCAAATCTACCCGCACCCCGGCTGGGTCGAGCATGATCCACACGAGCTCTTGGCAAGCGTGCGTGCAGCCGTCGAGGCCGCGCCGGACGGTGTTCGGGCCGTTGGTCTGGCGAACCAGGGCGAGAGCTGCCTGGCGTGGGATCGCGAAACCGGCGAACCCCTCTCGCGGGTCATTGTGTGGCAGGATCAGCGAACCGAGGCACACACAAACGCGCTCCGTGCCGATGGCGCCGAAGAGCTAACCCTCGCCAGAGCGGGCTTGCCTTTGGATCCATACTTTTCCGCATCAAAGCTTGCCTGGCTTTACCGGAACACGCCAGACGCTGCGGCGCTCGCCGCCGCTGGCCGTCTTTGTTTGGGAACCACCGATGGATTTTTCCGTCAACATCTGACCGGGCGGACCGAGACTGATATCGCTACCGCGTCTCGAACCTCGTTGATGTCTCTGGATACGGGGGAATGGGACGCGGAGCTTTGCGCGCTCTTTGGGGTTCCCGAAACCAGCCTTCCCACGATCACGCCGACCCACGGAGCATTGGGTGCGATCTCCCGCGAGCGTGTTTTGGCGGCGAGCATTGTTGACCAGCAGGCCGCGCTGCGCGGCCACGGCTGTTCCGCCCCCGGAGAGGCCAAGATCACTTTCGGCACCGGCGCCTTTGCCCTTGCGGTTTCGGGGACAACCCGTCCGGCGGTCGGCCCGGGTGCATTGCCCACTGTCGCGTGGGGAGCATCGGACGGCGCCCTGACGTATGCGTTGGAAGGCGGCGTTTATGCGGCCGGCGCTGCGGTGAATTGGGTTCGAGAGTTGGGCCTGTTCGGCGAGTTCACCGAGCTGAATGAGGGCGACACGACGCCTGCCATCGCGCGGGGCGTGACGTTCGTACCGGCACTGACGGGCCTTGCGTGCCCGCACTGGGATCGGCGCGCCAAAGGGGCGTGGTTTGGTTTATCGCTGGACGTCGACCGCGGTGTCTTGGCCCGGGCCGTTCTGGAAGGCGTCGCCCTGCGCACTGCGGAGGTTATGGCGGCGATCGATCGTGAAGCACCACCTTCAGGCGCCATATCCATTGACGGCGGGATGTCCCAGAATGCTTACTTTTGCCAGTTTCTCGCCGACTGCCTAGGCCGCCCGATAACCATATCGAGCAATCCGGAGCGCACCGCGCTCGGTCTCGCGGCGCTTTCGGCAGAGGCGATTGGCCAACCCTTCAGGTTACCTGAAGCCGGGCCCCCCTTGATCGCTGAACCACAGCCCCCCCATTGGGCCGACCGCTTCGCTGCCGCTGTCGCTGCTGTACAAAATTACGCGGAGGTTGCCGAAGTATTTCCCAATAATGGGAGTCTTTAAACCAAAGTCTATTGTCAACTTGGTCCAGCTTCGCAGCATCGATCATCTACGTGTGCAACCTGCGGCTCCCACGCAAGCAAAAGCGTCTTCTCTTACGGCAGGCTAACGGCAAAAATTGTCCGCCGTCCGGGCCGCTGGGACATCTAAGGTGATTTCGTCACGGAGGGTTTCTGAAGGGGTGGATGCCCTTTCCCGGCGGTATTACGGGTGGAGCAACTTCGGGTCGTGATCTCCGTCCAAGGAATAGTCCTATGTCTGACGCATCAATCATTGGTATCGATCTTGCGAAGAACGCGTTCCGGCTCCACGCGGTACTTCACGATGGCTCCGTTGTTTTCCGCAAGAAACTAACGCGATAGCAGGTTCTTGCTTTCCTGGATAAACATCCAAAATGCGTGGTCGCAATGGAGGCCTGTGCGACGCCCCATTTCTGGCGTCGGCAGACCCAGCGGGTAGGCCATACCGCCCGCCTTATCCCGCCAATCTACGTTAAGCTATTCGTCAAGAGGCATAAGAACGATGCGGCTGAGGCACAGGCAATTGCGGCAGCTGTGGCACGACCGACCATGCGCTATGTGGCGGTGAACGACGAGCGGCAGCAAGCCCGGGCAATGCTGTTTGACACGCGGGATCTTCTGGCGAGGCAGCGTACCGGGACGATCAATGTACTTCGTGGTCATCTTGCTGAGCACGGGCTCGTTTCCGCGAAGGGCTGCGCCAGTCTTCATTGTCTCTATGCGCTTCTTGACTGTGCGACTACTCAGATAAACGATACCGTACGTAGACTGTCGCGACTGCTTTTGGATTATATCGCAATCTTGGACAGGAGAATTACCGAACTCGACAGTCAAATTCGCTGTGCGGCCGCGCAATCAAACTCAACCCGCAGGCCGCGGACCATGCCGGGCAGGGGATTGAGCACCACGATCTATATCTCGAAGCCCTTAGTCGACGCCCCAAAGCAAGCGAAGCTTAAACCGTCGGGGATACTTTGGAGATCGTCCTCGCAGGATCCAAAGACCCGGCGGTGCGACAGTTGAGGGCGCAAATTGGGTCGGCTGATGGTCTATTGGTCGTTCACCCCAATTTTTGGGTGAGGCCGCCCGCCAAGCTGGCTGGATGGATGGATCGACCGCGTTCTGGTCGCTGGCGTGGCCTATAGACTTGGAAGGGCTGACGGTCGCCCGGAGCCCTTTGCTGACGATCAAGAGTGCAGTTGTACGCAAAGCGTCCAACACCGATGCCGAGAGGGAACAGACTGAATTGGACGATCCGCTGGAGGCTATCGGGGGGCGTTGCGTGGTTCCCTACCGCGGAACCCAAACTCCTATCGGCAGTCTTCAGACCCGTAGTGCGGAGCACCGAAGCGTCACGGGAAGAGTCGCTAGGCGAAACCGAGAGGATGACCGCGGCTTTTTTCCAAGGCGTCGTCGCGCACCCACACTGCACCACGGACAAGGACGCACGACAAATCCTTTCGACATAAGTCTCGCCAGACTTGCAGTGCCGTTGCAGGAATGGTGTGCTTTGAATGTAGCTGGTGGAGTTTTGGACATGATGCGATCGTGGCGTGATGGCTCTGAAATTCTTACTACGGTCGCCTCAATGATCTTCCGCCTTACGCTAACTGCCTTTGCTTTTTTCGGGATTTTCTTAAGTTCGGTCGCGGCCCAAACGATATCGCAGCTCCGCTTGGAAAACCCCCTCGACTTCCCGCAAGAGGGCTACTGTGTCGATGTTGTTGGAGTAGCGAGCGAGGCTCGCGTGGACCTACCACTGGTGGCACACAATTGCTTACCCGGGCGCGAGAGCGTGGATCGGTATGTAGTCGTACGGGACGGGCGCCTTTATATGCCAGCGTTCGACGCGTGCCTGACAGCCTTTGGAGTTGTGACCGCGCTTCCTGGAAGCCCTGTTATTTTGCGTCCCTGTGGGGTGCGAGAACATTTTTTGCCCGCGGACCAGCTCCAACGCTTTGAATGGACCGGTAGAAACCGGCTGCGCCTTGCACAAACGAAGCTCTGCCTTACGGTTGGTGCCGACGCTCACGGCACATTTTCCACTAACCACAGGTGGCGTACGCTAACCATGGAGCCTTGTGGTGCTGAGAGGCAGGTATGGCTTCATCCCCGCTAAAGCCTCAAAGAGGGTAGGGTCTAAATGTCCGCCAATAAATCTGGCAGCAGTGACTACACATCTGTGGAAGAGTCCCAATCCGGCGCCGACAAACGCCGTGCAGCCGGTGAATTCGTTCGTGGCCTCAGCGGCTTCCGGAGCGTTATTGGTGGGGATCCAGATTTCCCGCCGGAACCGAACCGTTACCACCTCTTTGTGGCCCTGAATTGCCCGTGGTGCCACCGCGTTACCATCGCGCGAAACGTTTTGGGATTAGCGGAGTCGGTTTCGCTCGATGTGGCCTTTCCTAACCGGACGGGTGATGACGATCCTGCAGGTCCCGGGCTGTGGGAATTCAGCCCAAAACGAATTGCGACATTGACAGGCAAGGTGTTACCTGAATGCACCAAAGATACAGCAACCGGTCAATCCTTTCGCCTTGCAAAGCAAATCTATGGAGCTGAGGGATCGGAAGAAAAGAGCCTTCCCATCCTATACGATAAGACAACCAAACGGATCGTTTCCAATGAGAGCGCTGAAATAGTTCGAATGTTGGACGCTACTGCCGACGCTTTAGGGTCAACAATTGCAGACCACGGTCGGCCAAAACTCTACCCGGCTGGTCATACCTTTCGCGACGTTCGCAGCGACATTGAGGCACTTAATGAGGCGATTTATGTCAATATCAACAACGGTGCCTACAAAGCCGGCTTCTCCTCGAATCAAAAAATCTATGAAGTCGCGTTTGAAAACTATTTCGCTCAGCTGGGCGTTCTAGAAGATCGCCTTGCCGGTGATAAGCGGCCATTCCTCGCCGGAGATATGTTTTCCGAAGCCGATTTACGTTTATTTCCCACGCTTTATCGCCATGATCCGGTGTATTATGTGCGCATGAAACTGAACGGTGCGCGCGTTTTGGACTATCCTTATCTTTGGAAATGGTTATGTCGCGTCTACGCCATACCGGGTGTTGAAGAGAGCGGTTCGCTTGTTCACTGCCGTCAGGGCTATTTTGGCCGAAGTTGGAACAACGTCATCCCCATGGGGCCCGTGCGGCCGTTGTCGTATCCGCAGGCGTATGAACACCCAAGCCTCTCAGAGCCGGGCTAAACCGAGGCCCGATCTGACTAGAATAGATCGACGCGCTACTCCTATGTTCTTGCCGCATCATCTCTCCAACCTCGATTTACTGCTGTTGGATGATGCTCTACGAAAAGCAAAATAAATAATTTAAATCAAGCGCCGTAGTCGGAGGATCAGACGGCTCGGTCCACCTTGCAGTCTTCACACGCCACAAGGTCGAATACTAACCCCGCGCCGCCCAAAGGCGCCAGATAGACGAAAGTTGTCCGAGCTGTACTTGAAACCACACGCGCTCAATGCGCCGTCAACCTATCCGCCCCCAATTCTTCACCATATCGCAAGCGATTTCGAAAGCTTTACGCGTTGCGCCCAGATCGGCGCGCCCCTGTCCTGCAATATCGAAGGCGGTGCCATGGGCGGGTGTCGTCACCGGAATGGGAAGGCCTCCCTGCACGGTGACGCCCCGGTCGAAGCCGAGTAGTTTGAGGGCGATTTGGCCTTGGTCATGGTACATCGTTACCACTGCGTCTAGTTCTCCCCCCGTGACCTTGCGGAATACCGTATCAGAGGGTGTGGGTCCCTCCACCGCCATTTGCATAAGGGCAAGGTCGCGGACCGCCGGCTCGATTACATCGATCTCTTCGCGGCCAAAATTGCCACCGTCACCGGCATGGGGGTTGAGAGCGGCGACGGCGATACGGGGGCGGGTATAACCCGCGCGCCGCAACACGCGGTCAATCAGGTGCGTTGCGTCCTTGATCCTGTCGCCGTTGATGGCAGCCGCGACATCTTTGAGCGCAATGTGGCTCGTCACGCGGCTCGTCCACATACCGTCGAGAGTGTTGAGTTCGGAGACGTAACCTTGCACCCCAAGCTTTTCGGCCATGTAGTGCAGCTCATCGGAGTGCCCTATCCCAGCGAGGTGCATTGAGGTCTTGTTGAACGGCCCAAATACTATGCCGTCGATGATGTTTGCCTTCGCCAACTCCAGCGCTTCGTCGAGGACGCGCAGAGTGGAACGCCCCGATGCCTCGGTGCTTTCTGCGATTTTTACTTCATCCGGGGAAATGGTTTCTGTCGGGTGTAGCGCAAAGCTTGGCTGTTCGGTCCAAACGGTGTCGGCGACCTCTACTGCTCGCAGATCATGCGCAATGCCGGCCTGCTCCTGACCCCGTTCGAAAACGTGGGCGTCACCGATCAGCAGGATATGGGCCTGCGCTGTGCATTCGTCCTCTAACAGGCGGGCAATAAGTTCCGGTCCAATACCGCTGGGGTCGCCTGGAATGATGCCGATTCTCGGGGTCATGATCCGGCCTTTTGGTGCTCGCGATCGGCCCGAGCGGATTTGATGTTCTGCACTGCCGAGGACAAATGGGTCTTTAGCGCCGCCGCTGTTGCGATCTCATCGCGTGCAGCGAGGGCTGCTGCGATGGCTTCGTGTTCGGCCAAGGTCTGCGCCCGACCGGCCTTCCGCCGGGAGGAGACAAAGCGCGCCCGCCAAAGCCGAGCATTGTACTGGCGGTGTGTCACCATCAGCGCGCGGTTGCCGCTGGCGCGCACGATTGTGTCGTGCATCCGCATATCCGTGCGAAAGAATTCCAGGGGTGGGAGGCGATCCGACCCCTCCCGCATTTGACGCACAAGGTCCGCCACCTCTTCGATCTCTGATTGGGAGGCGCTGGCGCAGGCGAGTCCCCCCGCTAGCGCCTCCAACGCGCCCATGACCGTCAAGCTCTCTATGATGGTGTTCAGCGACGGATCGGCCACCCTGGGGCGCCGCGTTACGGAGTATTCTACCAGTCCTTCTTGTTCCAGGAGTGCAAGTGCGCTCTTTAGAGGTGTGCGGCTGATACCTAGCGCTGCAGCGACGTCTCGCTCGGATATGGCTGCGCCCGGTGGTAGTTTCTCCAACAAAATAAATTCGCGTAGTTTGTCGGCGGCAATTTCCGCAAGGGTCGCGCGCGGACGCTCCAATTCTAGATCCGCATCGTCCCGCGAAAGAATATCTGCAGCCTTCGACACCGAACTACTTCCCCCAACTCAGAGCCACCGGATCCAGCGGCCGTATGAGCCTCATGAGGAGGTCACGGGTTTGCGGGTGAAGCGGCGGTATGGGGTGGCGGCAATACTCTGATCGGATGACCCCGCCCTGGGCCATCGCGGCCTTGGCGGCCCGGAAGCCGCACTGTCGGTTCTCATGATTGATGGCGAGGGAAACACGTGCGTAAGCCTCAAAAGCGCCGTCCCGGTCGCCGGCGGCATATGCATCCAACACCGGCTTGATTTGGTCGGGTATCAATGCGGAGGTCATTGTGCCTGTCGCCCCGGCTTCAAGGTCCGCCACAAGCGTAATGGCTTCCTCCCCGTCGAAAGGCCCTTCAATGGCTTCGCCGCCCGCTGCGATCAGGTCGCGGAGCTTTGCTGCCGCTTGTGGGCATTCAATCTTGAAAAGCTTGACCATCTCAATTTCCCGGGCCATGCGCACCAGGAGTGGCACCGAAAGCTCGACACCGGAGAGCGGTGCGTCCTGCACCATCAGGGGAACGCCAACGTCGCTAACGCGTGTAAACTGCTCGAAGGTTTGCTCCGGCGTCCCCTTCAGCAGTGCGCCGTGATAGGGCGGCATCATCATCAAAATATCTGCGCCGTGGGTTTTGGCGTGCTTTGCTCGGGATACAGCAATGTCCGTTGCGTAGTGGCTCACCGTCACAATCACGGGGATACGTCCGGCCACGTGTTCCAGCGACAGCTCTGTCAGCCGCCGGCGTTCCTCATCGGAGATCAAAAACTGCTCGGAGAAATTGGCGAGGATGCAAATGCCGTCGTTGCCCTGATCGATCATGCAATCGATCACCCGCTTCATGCCCTCATAGTCCACCGACCCGTCCTCGCGGAACGGTGTTGGTGCTACGGGCCAGATGCCGCGGTAGCGTGTCATTCAGCGATCTCGAAGTATTTGAGATACTTGTCGGTGATGGTGATACCCAAACCCGGCGTGTCGTCGTCGAGCTGTAAAAAGCCGCCTTCCGCTTCGGGATCACCGTCAAAAATATAATAGAACAGTTCGTTACCCACTTCGACGTCGAAGACCGGAAAATACTCGCTCATGGGGCAGTTGGTATTTGCCATGGTCAGGTGATAGTTATGGACCTGCCCGGCATGGGGGATGACTGGAATCTGCGCCGCTTCGGCGATTGCGTTGATTTTCTGCGCTGCCGTAATCCCGCCCACGCGATTGGTGTCATACTGCAGAACACTCACCGCCTTGCGGTTGATGAGGTCGGCACAGCTGATGACCGAAAATTCGTGCTCACCGCCCGATATGGGCACGATATTCATGGCGCTGAGCTCTGCGTACCCTGCCACATCATCGGCGAGGACAGGCTCCTCAACCCAACGGAGTTCAAACGGAGCGAGTTTTGGAAGCATTCGTTTCGCATAGTCGACGTTCCAACCCATGTAACAATCGGCCATAAGGTCTTTGTCGTATCCCAACACCTCCCGCAGGGCCTCCAAGCGCTTCAGGTTTTCGCGCATGCCCGCCATACCGTCTTTGGGGCCGTAACCGAAGCGGGTCTTGAAGGCGCGGTAGCCGTTTTTCACGGCCTCTTGCGCCTCCCGTTGCATGGCCTCGATACTATCGGAATAGAGTTTTGAATAGTATACGGGAATAGCTTCCTTTGTGCGCCCGCCCAAGAGCTTGAAAACCGGCTTTCCCGTGAGTTTTCCCATCAAATCCCAGATGGCGATGTCTATGGCGGAGATCGCGATCATCCCGACACCTTTGCGGCCCCAGGCATGGGTGCGGCGGTACATCTTTTCCCAGATATAGGCGTAGTCGAACGGATCTTCCCCCAGCACCAGCGGCTCATACCAGTCGTCGATGGCGCCCTTGACGAGAGTGGGCGCGAGCGCGGCGTTCCCAATGCCCACTGTTCCATCCGTTGTTTCCACCTCGCAAGTGAGCCACTGGTGAAACCGGAAAGATGCCATAGCATCGCCCTTCATCCACAGTGCGTCCGAAGCATTGGTGCAGAAGTTACCTTGCGGGGGGACCGTGGGGCCGGTCCAGTTCCAGACACGGGCGCGGACTGATTTGATCTTGGTCATGGCTTTTCCTGTGAGGATCGATCAGGCGGACCGGCGTTTCACGCGCGCAAGGATTGCTGGCCCGAAGAGACTGACAAGGGAAAGAACGATAAAGAAAAGCGCGAGCGGTTGCGTAAAGATGAGCCACCACTGCCCATCAAAGATTTTCAGGGAGTTTTGCAAGTTGGTCTCCACCATATGACCAAGGATCAATCCGATGGCTACCGGCGCCACGGCAAACCCAAAGCGGCGCATGAAGAAGCCGATGATCCCGAAAATCATGACCAGCCATACATCCAGCATCGACTGGTTGAGGGCGTAGGCCCCAATGATGGAGAGCGCGAAGACGATAGGCCAAAGGATGGGGATTGGAATGAGCGAGACCCGCGCGAACTGTTTTGCGAAGAATAGGCCGATAAAGAGGAACATGATGTTGGCCAGGAGCATGGCGCCAAAGATGCCGTAGACGGTGTCCACCTGCTCAGTGAAGAGGTAGGGCCCCGGGCGCAATCCATGTACTAGGAGCCCGACGAGAATTACCGCTGCTGTACCAGAGCCGGGGATCCCAAGGACCATTGTCGGCACCATGGCGCCGCCAGTGGCAGCATTGTTAGCAGCTTCCGCTCCTGCGATGCCTTCGATGGACCCTTTGCCGAATTCTTCCGGCGTGCGGGACCAGCGCCGGGCCTCCGAATAGCCGACCATTGAGGCCACAGTCGCGCCCTCAGCGGGCAAGATGCCGATGAAGGTACCGATGCCGCACGAGCGAATAATGGTCCGCCAAATCTTGCGATAGTCTTCGCGGGTCGGCAATTTGATGGCTTTCATCCGCACAGCAACCGCTGAGTTTTTTAAGTTGCCCGCCTGCATCAGCAATTCTGACATGGCAAAGAGGCCAATCATCACGGCCACAAAGTCGAGACCTTCGTAAAGCTCGTATTGACCGAACATGAAGCGCTCGATGGATGTGGATTTATCCGCACCGATTGTGGCGAGCCAAACGCCGAACACGCCGCCGATGAGGTTTTTTACAGCGCCGCCGTCGGAGATGGTGGCCAGCATGGAAAGCCCGAAAAGCGTGAGCGCAAAGTACTCTGGCGGGCGGAACTCGTAGGCGATAGAGGCCATCAACGGCGCTGCAATGGCAAGCGCAATGACAGAAAAGATACCGCCGATGGCCGACGCCACCACCGCAACGCCAAGCGCCCGGCCGGCCTCGCCCCTTTTTGCCAGGGGATAGCCGTCAAGACAGGTCACCGCAGAAGATGATGTCCCCGGCGTGTTGATGAGGATGGCCGTGATCGACCCCGCGAAGGTTGCCGAAACGTAGATCGTCGTCAAAACGGTAATCGCGTGGATCGGCTCCATGGTGAGCGTGAAGGAAAGGAGTAATGCCGCGCCAGTGGTGGCGCCCAATCCCGGCAATGCACCGATGATGACGCCCGCCACCGTTGTGATGGCGACGAGGAAGACCAATTCCGGGTCGACGAAGACCGCTCCCATGGCGCCGATGGCATCGTACACGGCCCGCCCCTTAGCCGTAGTAAAGGTTGGTGAGCAGTCCGCGCGGAAAACGGACCTCCAGCACCACATCGAAGAAGACAAGGATCGTCAGGGGTGTCAGCAAAGCCAACGAAGCTGCCACGAAGATGCGCCGCTCACCCCACAAGATGGTTTTGGCGAAGATCACGATGGCCATGGCGACCATCATGTCGACGAAAGTGGTCACCAGTGCAAAGACGCCCATCAAGGCGATGGTGACCCAAACCATGCCTTCCAGCGGCTCGCGTCGGGGGGGCGGGTTCAGCAATGTTTCCCGCAAGAGAAACCCGTTCATGAGCCCGATCACCACCATGAGGAAGATGGGAAACGTTCTGGGCTGCATTCCTTCGCCCACAAAAGCGGGTGGCGCTTTCTTCAGCGTCAAAGCAACGGCGACGACCGTCGCCGCGAAGGAAAATATAAAGACCGACACGAGGACGTCAGCCAATGCCGGCCGCGCGCCCCTGCCGGTTTGCGGGTCCGGCGATGCGGGATCGGTATGGTCCAACGACATCGCCGAACCAACGCTTTACTTCAGGCCCAATTCGTCGAGCGCCGGACCCATGGCACTCACCATGTCGGACATTTGTTTGCCCCATTCCTCAGCGCCCACAACCGATCCCGCATCAAGGCCTACGGACGTCAGATATGCTTGGTAGACGCTGTGGCCCATGGCTTCCATGAGCTTTTCTTCCAGCATTGCCGCCTTTTCGTCGGAGATGGTCGCTGGGGCAACGAAGCCGCGGATCGTCGAAAAGCTCACCGGAATACCCAGGGCATGGGAGGTGGTGGCGTCTGGAATCACCTCCATCGCATTTTCCGAAAGGATGATCTGCGGGCAGATGTCTCCGGCCTCGATCTGCGACTGCGCTTCCGAGAGGTTGAGGACGCCCACATCGACAGACCCTGCCACCAGCTGTGTTGCCACTTCGCCGCCGCCCGAGAACGGAACGATGGTCGGCTGGGTCAAGCCGCCTTCCTTCGCAAAGACGTAAGTGGAGAGTTGATCGATGTCGCCCAAGTTCGCGGTGCCGAATTTGATGGCGCCGGCCTTCATGGCGTCCACTAGCTTTTGAGGCGAGTTATAGTCGCTGTCGCAGGTGGTCATAAAGATTTGTGGGTCATCCGTGCCACGGGCAATGGGGCGCATATCTTCCATCGCAAGCGGCGTCTTGCCGGCGGCCATCTGTATTGCATGGCCGCTTGTGAAGGTCATGAGAAGGTGGTCGTCGTCGATGTTGTCGTTAAAATAGTTCATGGCGACAATGCCCGCGCCGCCGCGCTTGTTGACCACCACCATATCCTGACCGAGTGCCCGCCGGCCGCGGATCATCATCATGCGCGTGGTGACGTCGGTGCCGCCGCCCGCCCCAGCGTGGGTGATAACTTCGATTGTCTTGTTGGGGTATTCCTCCTGAGCCAACGCAGGAAATGCGGCGGCCAGTGCGGCAGCAGCGACGGTCATCTTCAGCAGGGTCTTCATCGTCAAGTTTCCTCCTCGGGGTTTCTTGTCATGCGGTTTCGCGCACCGCTGTCTCGCGGCTCGGGAAAAAGAGCGTGTCCTGAACGCGCCTGAGCTGCAACAACTCGCCCGTCCGCGTCAGATCGAGATCCGCCATTTTGATGGTATCGCCCGCGCCGACGGAGCGTATGAGGGTTCGATTTGCTGCAATGTAAAAGGGGGCAGCGGCGTCCGGCCCAAGGGCGCCGGCGGGCACGATGCGAGGGCCAACATTCTCGATGGTATGGTGATGCCCGCCCATGGTGAGATGGGTTCCCGCGGGCAGCTCAGCGTGGGCCACGGCCGTGAGATCCACTTGGTGGCTGGGTTTCTCACGACCGCTTGTCTCCCCAAGGATAGCCGCGTCGAGCAATGTGGTGGCCGCCTCAACACCCAAGAGATGGCGCGGGATGGTGAGCATCGCAGTTCGACCATCGGGCGAGAGGATGTGGCCTTTTTCTCCTAAAAGGCGCCAGGTTTTAGCGTCGCCGCATCGAACAACAATAAAAACACCACCCGCAAGGCTCAGTTCAAATGGCCGGCGCACACAGTGAAACACGTCGAGTACGCGCGTCTCGCTAAATATCCCACCCTCCGAACGAGGCCGGAACAGCGACGGCACCTCTTGGATCCGCGCGAGTGGCGCGTGCAAATCCGGCCGGTCTGGCAAAAAGCCGGTAGCGTTGGCGACGATGGAAAGTTCGCAAAGATCAGGTACCGCTCGCTGGACGAACGGAGCAGCCAACCTAGCCCGCCGGGCTATTCGCGCAATGAGGTCCGTGGTCTCGCCCGTCAGCGTCTCGCCCATCTGTGGACAATCGATGCTGTGGCCATTGGAAGTAAGCGTGCCCGCTTCAGGATCGAAGACAAAGTCGTATTCGCTGGATTTTCCAGCCGCCAGAATTTCCAGCCCGAGCACCTCGGCCCAGCTGATGAGGCCGATGAGCAAGCTCGGTTGATCGCCATCCACTGGCGTAACCACGCGCTCCCTTTTCCCAGCCATATGGGCAAGCAAAGGGCCGACAACGCAGTCGGCTTCCTTTGAAACCATCGCCACGTGCCGCCCAGCTTCGACCGCCATGCGGGCATGGCGCGCGGCTCCCTCCGGATGACCCGTCGCCTCCACAAGAACGGCAAAGGGAAGATCGATCACCGCCGCCAAGTCATCGGTGACGACTTTCTTTCCCTGGGAGTACGCGACCTTTGCTTCAGTCGCGTTGGTGCATAGCATCCAAGTACTCGGTGAAAATCCGAGTTCACGCAGGGCCGCAACTGCGATCTCCGGCTCGCGCTCCACCACCACGCGGACGTTAAGAAGCGGGATTGAGACCGACTGCGCAAGCAGACAGCGACCGAAGCCTCCCGCTCCCGCCAAACAGACCTCGACCAGGTCAGCATTTCGGTATCTCGCCGCGTAGTTCACCGCGCACTCCGCCGCCGCTTCCAAATCCCGTTTAGCCCATACAATGAAATTTTGGAATTCCAAAATTTCATTTACTCACCTATGAATTGGTGGTCGGCGTGATCTCGATCCGAAATGCCTTTGGGTGTTCTCTGCGAAAAACGCCACTTTGGAGTGCTGGGTGAGATCGAAATTTTCGAGCCAGGGAATCCCTGCGAAAGGCTCCGAAGAAGAGGTGGGCAATGGCTCATCTTACATCGCCGATGACGTTGCCAGATGGCACTAGGACCAGTGCATTGACCACGTCCGCGGCGCGCCTAACCATGCGCAGACGCAAGGCAAGATCGAGAGTTGGCACGAGACCCTGAACAACCGCATTCTCCTGGAGAACCACTACATGCCGGTGCGCTCGATTTCGCCGTCGGCGACTATGTCGACCACTACAATCCCCTCTGAGTTCACAAGAGCCTCGGCAAAGTCACGCCGGCCGACGCCGCCTTCGGTCGGGCCCCTGCCGTCCTCGAGGAGAGGTCGAACATTAAACAACGCGCCATCCGTCAGCGCAGCTTGCACAACCTTTAACAGGCGGCATGACCTCAAACAGAAAGAGCCAGTCCCTCCTGGAGGTCATGCTCTCCGAGGTTCCAAATTATCTGATGGCGGGCACTCGATGCCCATCGAGAAACGCCACTTCCGCTGACCTATCAAGCGCGCCAAGAAAGGGACCTCTGCCGGCGGAGACACCCACAAGCGGTCCGTTCTTCGCGCTCCGCTACTTCTAACTACCGACTTGCGGGCACGAATGCGCGGCGGCTTTCTTCTAAGTGTTCGATGTTCGCGTTGAGTTCGGCAGCGGTTCGATTTGTCGTCCTTGGCCCGTGTAGCTTGTCTCAGCGGAACTCTCGTTCCTACCAAGTGAAGGTGCCCATGCCACCCATGCCGGCGACAAAGAGTTTTTTTGGGCCCTGACGCAAGGGCTACGGTGGACGCTTGACTGGTCCATGGAGCCACCAAGCAACCGGCTTCATCGACACAAATCCAGTCTCCGCTGTTAGTCGCATCATTGGCCTCGGCTCCAACGCGAACCCGGACTTGAGGGCGGCATGGCGGAAAGGTGGATAGTGGCATCGCGACCTTGGTCAATACCACGTCACAGTGTTGACCGGCGCACGAGTTTGCCAACTACACAGTCTGACTGTTTGGGCGCAGATTGAACTCGAGGCAGTCCAAACTGCGCAATCGCGGCGCGCTATCATCCTCCAGGATCATATAAATCCCAAAACTAGAGCGTGTCATATGATCGCACGATTTGTTGTTGGTGCCCGCCAGTCTGTCCCTCGGACCGATAAAAATGTTTGCGTAACGCGAGAAGCACGACAGCCCGCATTCGTCGACCAAGAAGCAGAACGCTATGCGGTTCGTCGGCGCGGCCCTTCGCAAATTCCAATACCGCTGGAGATGCAATCTTAAATTTTTTTCACCTTGCCCGAGCAAGTCGCTAGTCAGATGCACGCGGACCTGTCACGCCCAGTTAGCCCGACGCGATTGGCCTCCACGATTCGACTGGCACTGGCCTGCGCTGCGGTCTGCCAACTCGGGACATGGCGACGACAACGGGAATCCACAACTAGTGGGGAACGAACGAGCACAGTGATTGGGTACAACGGCAGACGGTAGAGGTCTCAACGGGGAACGAAAAACGTTTGTTTTCGGGGACCTTACGGCGATCGACAGAGGCGAGTGAGCACGTTTTGATTTGGATATCTTTTCCAAAATTTTAGAGCCAGGCATGTTGAGCGAATCACTCACAACCATCGGGGCGATTGCGACCACCTTGAAAAACTGGAGAACGTCAAAAACTAAGCTAAGGTGGCACCTCGTTTGCAAAGGGAAATTGGTTCCTACCAGTGCCGCATCGGCGAGGATGCTGTTGAAAGCAGGACGAGAGAGTGGATAGGGACACTTCCGTTACGCCTTGGCCCAAGCAGTACGCGGGCATCCTTCCGGTTATTCGGCGGGAGTGGGATGTCAAAGGCGAAATTTTGCTCACCCGTCAGCTGGGCGGGGGCAAGTCCGGTGCGTTGGTCTTCTTTGTGGATATCTCCACGCGCAGCTTTGCGGGCCAGGCGATCTTAAAACTCGATCACCCCCACGACCCTGAGGACCAAGAACAACACGAAGCAGCTTTGTTCGCTCGGGCGATAGACGACGCTCCGCGATTTGCGTCAGCCCACCTGCCAAAGCTTCTACACACCGCGCACCATGATCACCAGATGGCGATCTTGTCGAAGATCGCTGGCCGTGGCCTTGAGTATGTGGAGCCTTGGTTCGACTGTCAGTTCGATCGGAAAGTGAAGTCAGTAAGGAAAGCATCGCTCGATCTGCTGGAGGTTTGGAACGCAAATTATCGCATGAGTGATGGTTTGCAGATGCCCCAAGACCTGTTGCGTGGCTGGCTTGACTACCGGATCGACCCGACCAGGGGCGGACGCATTCACGAGTTCGTTGAGCAAGAGTGCGGCATATCTCCCGGAATGCAGTCCATGACCTACGAAGGTCGATGGTACCCAAACCCCCTCGCTTTCATCGATGGCGCGGAGACGGCGCCGAAACAGCTCCGCCTGCGTGGCGCGCTGGGCCATTGTCACGGCGACTTCCACGGCCTCAACTTGCTCATTGGTAGACGGGAAAATGCCGGGTTTGATTATTATCTCATCGATCTTGCCATGTACGAAGGCGAGCAATTTTTATTCTATGATCATGCATATTTTGAACTTACATTACTTCTACGTTCTCGTGGAGATGTTCCGCCAAGCACGTGGGCGGCATTAGTTGATCAACTTAATCGGTTTGACCGACAAATTGAACTCCATGATCTGCGTACGGATGACGTGGGACTTGTTGAGTTGGTGCTGGCGGTTCGTGACGGTCCGGTCAGCTGGATTGAAAAGTACGAAGCAAACCGGCTTTCGTTCTTGGAGAGCCAGATGCTGCTTGCCCGCATCGCCGCTGGACTGAACTTTACACACAAGCGCATTTCCAAGACGTCGCGACAGATGGCATTTCTCTACGCCGCAGCAAATTTAAAGGAATATCTCGAACTCCACAGGCTGGATTGGCAAAAAGATGGTCCCGTATTTATAAGCGGCGATCCCTCCCAGCACCCCCAGCCAACCGAGTTTACGGCCGAGGCTGACAGATCGAGCGAACGATCCGCGTTGGTGCCGTTGAAACCATCCGCATCGACTTCTTATCCGAGTTCAATACGTCGGCAGGGACTCGCAGTCTATCTCGGTCTTGGATTGACCGTTGTACTGGTAGTGCTCGCAGTTCTGATCGGTCGTGAAACGTTCTGGGGCGATGATACTAGAGTATCAACTACAGGCACTCCTGAGAGCACAGAAAAAAGTGTAGCTCAGCGTGCAACAGAATCTAAAATTTCTTTAGCAGTACTCCCATTTCGCAATATAAGTCCAGGCCAAGATGACGAATTTGCCGATGGGCTTTCGATCGACGTCGCGGGGTTCTTTGCTCAGACGGGAACTTTTCGCATGCCGGGCAACACCTCAACTTTCCAGTTTAAAGGCGACGACTATGGTGATGCCCGTACCGTCGGTGAGGCTCTCAACGTAGAGTATATTCTGGAAGGCACTATCCGGAAGAATAATAACAACTTAAGGATTTCTGTGGATTTAGTCCGCACGGAAGACGATTTTTTGGTTAACTCTCATGCCTTTGACGAAAAGGTAGATGACGTTTTTGCTGCACAAAAGAGGATTGCGGGCGAAATTGGTAATATGTTCGCGACTCTGATCAGCGCCGATGATCAACAGCTTAACTTGCCACAGTCGGACGATCCCAGTGTTTATCAACTCTTTCTAAGGGCTCAACATCTCTTGCAACGACCAAGCCGTGGCTTGGCGGATGCTATGACAATGCTTGAAGAAGCGCTTGAAAAGAGCCCAAATTTTGCTGCTGGATGGGCAAATCTATCGCTAGTATACGACCTGATACCAACGTACGTGAATGATATTGACGGTAAGCCGGTCAATGCAGCTGCCTACTACAGGAATGCGAGGGAAGCTGCTTTACGGGCTGAAGACATTAATCCCGATCTGCCAGTAGTGCATCATGCGCTCGGCACGAGCTACACTCGTGGAAACCAATGGATTGAGGCGGAAAAAGAGTTTGAGGCAGGGTTGCTCGCTGCCGGTGATGACGCGACAATTATGCAAGCCTACGCGGGGATGTTGTATTCTGTCGGTAAACACCAGAAGTCTGCCGAGTTGCTTCGCCAAGCGCAACAAGTGGATCCGTACAATCAGCTGCTTGCGCTCAACAATGCGTTTGTAGCATTGCAGGGACATGAAGGCGACGCGGCCAGCGCGACAAACGAGAGCACACCGCAAGAAGAGAACGAACACAACGACCTTGCCGCTGTTCATAAAATCTTCGAAAATTCGCGGCGATTGCGGCCCTATGCGCTCAGACTTCTCATTGATAACTCGGCGCGTATGGGCGAGATTGATCAAGTGCGCGATTTGATTGATCGCTGCGGTGACTGCGCAAGCGCGCTAAGAACCACCGCCCTGAATATCATCGATGAAGCGTCGAGTGAGCCAGCGGAGACCGTTTTCGAAAAATACAAGGACTCTATCCTATTAGGATATGACTTCATCTACTCGTTTGGTGGAGATGAACTGGCGTTGAAAGCGTTCCGGTACTACGGTTTCGATGGTAAATACAATCCCCCCTTTTCTTCTGTGCCATGGTCTCTTGTTGATCAGATAGGCGATTCTGCGGAGTTTTTTGACGTTGCAGATGATATGGGTCTAACGAATTATTGGAGCGAGCGGGGCGATCCGGATAATTGTACAGTCACCGAAGACAAGCGATTATCATGCACTCACAGTGACTCCGAGTAAGAACCTATTTTCGTGAATCCTTGTGCCGAGCTTTTCGGATATATCTTTCGCGCGCCAAGCGAACGATGCGCCATGGAATGTTTCTTTCGCGGGAGCGTAGGAGGTGGTCAAACGCGCATTCAGCCCGATGGCTCGTCCGGCTGAATTCGGATTGCCCGGCGAGTGGTTGTTGGACATCTGAGCGTGATTTCGATGAGGCGTTTTCGGATCCGTCAAAAACCCTCAAGCGCAGATTTGAGGCGCAATGCCGGTCCAAGGCATGGCGGTCCATACAGGTTCCAAGCGACGATCGCCGACGGATTTGTAAATCGTGATCCTCATGAGCAGGGGGTACGAACCTTCCTTTTCCCCTGCCCCTGACAAAGCGGCGGATCTACGCCGTCATACACTGACTACCACTCAAGGGGCAGTGTCCACCTGGTCGGATAGCGCGTCGTGCTTGGTGAGGTCACAAGGCTTGTAGCCCACCAGGTAGGCCGCGCGTGCCAACAGATGGGCCGACACAGGCGCCGTGAGCAGGAAGAAGACGACACCCGCGAGTGCACGCATCACAATGTCCCCGGTTTCGGCGTTGACGGCGAGAGCCACCAAGAGAACGCCTGAGCCGAGAGTACCTGCCTTCGAGGCCGCATGCATGCGCATGTAAAGATCATCAAGCCGCAAAACCCCAATGGCGGCGACGAGCACGAACCCTGCCCCGAAGATGCATAGGAGGCCGGCGATCACCATTAGGACGTCCTCAGTCGACATGGTGCGCCTCCGCGGTCTCGCGTTGCGGCGGCGGATCGGATGGCAGACCCTCGAGCGCAACGCTGCCTCGCCGAAGGACGAAGCGCGCCAGCGCAATGGTGGATAGGAAGCCCACAAGGCCGAGCGCGATGGCGATGTCCACGTAAACGGCAAAGCCCGTCGCGATGCCGAACGCGGCGATGTAGCCGATGGCGACAGCAACGAGGAGATCAAGGGCGAGGATCCGGTCTGGCAGCGTGGGTCCGCGAACGATGCGCACCAGGATCAACGCAAACGCGAGAGAGAGTACGCCAAACGTGATGACCAGCGATAGTTCTAGAAAACCTTGGGCTGTCATGGATGAAATACCCTTGCAATGCGCCCTTCAAAACTTGCCTTGATATCGCTCACCACCGCGTCCGGCTCGGGCGCGTCGATGGCGTGGATGTAAAGGGTCTGCCGGTCGTCGCTCACGTCCATCGATAAGGTGCCCGGCGTCAGCGTGATGAGATTGGCAAGGAGCGTGATCTCCGCATCCGTTTTCAGGTTGAGCGGATAGGCAATGATGGCAGGGCGCAGCGTTCGCCTGGGGCTCAGCACGATGATGGCCACATTTACAGAGGATTTTATGAGTTCCCAAAGGAAGGTGAACGCAAGCGACACGGCGCCAAAAAACTGCCGGAAGTGCGATAGCGAGCCCACCTGATTGCGGATCAGCATGAGGGAAACGCCGGAGAGGACGAAGCCGAATGCGAGATTGATGAAGGCGAAGGAGCCGGTCACCGATGCCCAAGCGAGCGCCAGGAGAACATTGATGAGGATGGTTGCCATGACCTCAGTTCACCTCCAACACGCGTTCTACGTAAAGGGTGGGATCAAGGAGTGTCGCCGCACCGATCGTTGCGGGCTCGATCACGATCCCCGGAAATATGCCAAGACCGATGACCACTGCCGCGAGGAGAACGATGGGAAGCCCCATACCAGGGGGGGCACCCGCGGGCTGTTGGGACGGATCGCCTTCCACTGGCGTATCGGCAGGCTTCAGAAACATTAGAGCCCAGGTGCGCCCCACGACGATCGTGGTGAGAAACCCGCTCACGATCACGCCGAGTGTACCCGTCACGGCCAGCCAATCTGAGGACTTTAGCGCGGCATCAATGAGCATGAATTTTGGCCAGAAGCCCGAAAAGGGCGGAAGGCCGGCCGCTGCAAACCCGAAAACCAGGAAGAGGGCAGCCGCGAGGGCATGTCGCCCGTAAAGGCCGCCAGAGCGCCACAGGAGGCTCGTCCCGGTAAGCCTCTGGACGTAGCCGAGCACCAAGAAGAACGCGGTCATGACAAAGATGGAGTGGACGGCATAGGCAATCGCGCCGGAAAGGCCATCGCGCGTTCCTATCCCCACACCGATCAGCATTACGCCAACGCCTGAGATGACCAGGAACGCCGCCATGCGCTTGAGGTCAGATCGGGCGAGGGCCCCAAGTGCGCCAAGGATAGCCGTTAAGACGCCCACCACCGCGATGATAGGCATGAACGCCTCGCCGTCAGCTCCAAACAGCATCACCATGACCCGCATCAACGAGTAGACGCCCACCTTGGTGAGAAGCCCGGCAAAGATCGCCGATACGATGACTTTTGGCGTGTGATAGGACGCGGGAAGCCAAAAGTGGAGCGGGAAGGCGGCCGCTTTCATGGCAAAGGCAAGCACGAAGAGCGCGCCTATGGTGGCGGTGGGCGCAACGGGGTTGTTCGCGAGCGCAGTCGTGAGGTCCGCCATGTTGAGGGTGCCGGTCGAGCCATAGGTGAGGCCGACGGCGATCAAGAACACTGTGGTGGCGATGAGGTTGAGTACGCCGTATTTCACCGCACCATCCATCTGGATGCGCGTACCCCCCAGGATCATCAGACCGAAGGACGAGATCAGAAAGACTTCGAACCAGACGTAAAGATTAAAGAGGTCGCCGGTGGAGAAGGCGCCGTTCACTCCGCAGATGAGGAGGAGGTAGAAGCTGTAAAAGCCGTACTGCACTCCCGGCCCATCAATGTCGGAGCGGGCGTAGCCGAGCCCAATGAGGCCGACGATGGAGCTGGCGAGCACCAGGAGAGCACTGAGGGAATCGATGGCGACGACAATGCCGAAGGGCGGCATCCAATTGCCCATGGCCATAATTTGCGGGCCCTGGGCCGCCACGAGCGCGGAAAGGCCCACGGCACTGAAAAGCGTTGCCACCATGAAGCCAACCGCCACTGGGGCTTGCCAGCGGGGGAAGCTCCGCAGCGCCAAGGTGAGCCCCGAGCCGAGCAGCGGAATGATAATGGGAAAGGCCACGAGCCACCCTACAAGTGACTGATCTTGCGACAACATCGCAGGCGCGGCGTCTATGGTTTCGCTGCTCTCTTTGCTCGCAGCCGCCGCCAATGCGGTGCCCGACCAGAGCGTGATTGCGCCCAGCGAAAGGACAAGACCTGCAGCTCGAGGCACGACGTTTCTACCCATCAATAGCTGAGCGGCGGACGGGTCGGAAACGATTCGGCAAGCCGCATATCGTCCACCGCGTCGGTGTCGAGGGATTGATAGGCGCGGAAGGCGAGCACCAGGAGAAAAGCAAATATCGAGAACGAAATCACGATGGCCGTGAGGATGAGTGCTTGGGGAAGCGGATTGGCAGCCCCCACTGGCGCCGCGGTATCCGTGATCACCGGTGGTATGGCTTCTGTGAGGCGGCCGGCGGTGAATATTAAAAGGTTCACCGCATTACCGAAGATCGAAATACCTAAAAGGATGCGCACAAAACGCGGCGAAAGCATCAGGTAAATGCCTGCCGCAAAGAAAAGACCCACGACGACGCAAAGGACGGTCTCCATTATTCGGTCTCCTCCAGCGCGAGCGCAATCGACGCCACGGAGCCGACGACCACAAGATAAACGCCAATGTCGAAAACGAGTACATTGGAAAGGGGCAACTTCACGCCACTCACCTCCGGGAGGAACCAAAGGCCGGTCAAGAACGGTTTTGAAGCAAAGAGCGCCGCAAGCCCCGCAAGGGCGGCCATTACAAGGCCGATGCCCGCCACGGTGTTGGGATGGATGAGGACGGCCTTGCGTACTGCTTCCACTCCGTAGGCGATGCCGTAAATCGCAAGGGCGGACGCGGCGATGAGGCCGCCAATGAAGCCGCCACCGGGCATGTTGTGGCCCCGCAGAAGCACGAATACGGAGAACAAAAACGTCAGCGCCGCCAAATGGGGCGCGATGGCGCGAAAGATCACCGTGCTCATGACTTCGTCTCCGGCCGAATGCGGACAAGGGCGAGGATCGCCAGCCCCGCCCCCATCACCACAGCGATTTCTCCAAGGGTGTCGAGGGCGCGAAAGTCGACGAGAATAACGTTCACAACGTTCTTTCCGTGGGCGAGGTCATAGGAGTATTTTAGAAAGAACTCCGATAGCCGCGGGTCGAATTGACCCTGCACGACTACGAATAAGGTGAACGCGAAACCGACGCCGCAGGCGAGGGCCGTAACGCCATCGCGAATCGCCTGTTTGGTGGGTCGCCGGTCATCGGCCCGCAGATCAAGGCGTGTCATGACAAGCGTCAGGATCACCACCGAGAGCGTCTCCACCATGAACTGGGTAAAGGAGAGGTCCGGCGCGCCGAAAATCATAAAGATCAGCGCGACCATCGCCCCCTGTATGCCGAGGGACACAATGGCGATGAGGCGAGTACGGGCCCTTATGACGATGACGAGCCCCGCCAGGGCGATCAACAGGATGGCGATATGCGGGGGCCTTGGGATTTCGCCAACGAACCTCAGTTCAGGCAGCCCGGTGAAGAACGGCGGAATGATCAGCGCCAAAGCGACAATGGCGAACACCACGGACACGTAGAGTCCCATCCGGCCGGGCTGGGTGATTTGCGTAATGGCGAACGCACCGCGCACCAGGCCGCGCATGGCCTGGTCGAAGCCGAGATCAGGCCCCCAGCCGATGACTTCGAGGCCCCGCCCGATCCGCGCGCGAAGCTGGCGATGAACAACAAATAAAGCGCCGCCCAATGCAAAGGTGAGTGCGGTCATCACCACCGGCGCTTTGATGGAGTCAGGCCAGAGTTTGATGTTGGTCTCCACCGCTGAGCCAGCAACGGCGTTTGCCATGGGGAGCACGACCGAGCGCAGCGTTTCGTCTAACACCAGTGCTGAGCCCAGACCGACGAGCGACAGCACCAAGGGGCCGATCCAAAGGGATAAAGGCGCTTCGTGGGGCGCTTTCGGTAGTTCACCGGGCTTTGCGAAAAACGGCAGGAGGAGGACCCCGGCGATGGCAAACATCAACCCGTTGCCGGCGAGTGAGACTATTGTGGCGTAGGAGACCCCGCCGCCGAGCCAGACGCCGTTGTAAAGAACCTCCTTGGCGACAAAGCCTATCAATGGCGGCACGCCGGCCATGGAGAGGCAAGCCAGGAAGGCGGCGACGAACGTCACCGGCATTTTGGTGAGAAGACCGCCCAGAAGGCGTACATCGCGGGTGCCGGTTTCGTGGTCGATGGCACCGGCCACCATGAAGAGGCCCCCTTTGAAAAGGGCATGGGCGACAAGGTAAAGCACCGCGCCGGCGATGGCGTAGTCCGTCCCCACCCCTGTGAGCATCACCAAAAGGCCGAGGGATGCGACGGTCGTATAGGCGAGGATCTGCTTCAAGTCCGTCTGGCGCATGCCGAGGACGACGCCGGTAAGCAGGGTCAGTCCCCCAAAGACGGTCAGAGACGTCTGCCATAGTGAAGTGTCGCCCAGCACAGGCGAAAAGCGCATGAGAACGAAGACACCCGCCTTCACCATGGTCGCCGAGTGGAGATAGGCCGACACCGGCGTCGGCGCTTCCATGGCGTTGGGAAGCCAGGAGTGGAACGGCACCTGCGCGCTCTTGGTGAACGCGCCGAGCATGACGAGAACCGCGATCGCCACATAAAACGGGCTCTCGGTGAGCAGGTCGGGCGACGCAAAGAGCTCTGAAACCGACGTTTCGCCAGATGCGATGCGCATCAGAACAAGACCGGCAAGGAGCGCAAGCCCCCCACCCCCTGTGACCACCAATGCCTGGACGGCGGCGCGACGGGCGGCTTCGCGCTTGTGATCAAAGCCGATCAGCAGGAACGATGTGATGGACGTCAGTTCATAGAACACGAACAGCGTAATGAGGTCGTCGGCCACTACGAGACCAAGCATCGCTCCCATGAATAGGAGCAGGAACATCATGAAACGGCCTTGGTGAGCGTAGCCCTTCAGGTAGCCGCCCGCATAAATGACGATGAAGGTGCCGATCCCGGTGATGAGGAGCGCAAAAGTGAGCGACAGGCCGTCGATCAGGTGGGAAAAACGCACCCCGAGCCCCGGAACCCAGTCGACCCCGAAGGCGAGCGTCTCTCCGCTGGCCACCCGTGGCAGGAGCCCCGCGTAAAACACGAAAAGGAGCGCCGGCACCACCGCGAGCACCCATCCGGCAGCCCCGCCCATGCGTGACACGAGCCACGGCGCGACGAAGGCTGCCGCAAACGGTGCGAGCGCCAGGAAAAGCAACCAGTCGGCGGGGAAAGGCGTCACCAACGCACTCCAGAGACCGTGGACCCGTTCTCCAACCTGGCATGACGCCGCACGCGAGCAAGGCCACTACACTTATTCGTTGATCTGTCGCATATGCCGCGCAAGGAAGGAATATATCTAATGACTTCTCAGGACACCGACGGCAAGGTTCGCAAAAGCAATGACGTGTGGCGGACCGAGCTGACGCCCGAGCAATACCGCGTGACGCGCAAGCACGGGACCGAGCGCCCCCACTCGAGCCCACTCAATGGAGAGAAGCGGCAAGGGACATTTCATTGCGTGTGCTGCGCGCTGCCGCTGTTCCACTCGACATCGAAGTTCGAGTCAGGCACAGGCTGGCCTAGCTTTTTTGAGCCAGTGGCCCCCACCGCCATCGACGAGCACGAGGATCGGTCTTTGTTCATGCGGCGCACCGAAACCCGTTGCGCACGGTGCGACGCGCATTTGGGTCATGTGTTTCCCGACGGCCCCCATCCCACGGGGCTGCGCTACTGTATGAACGGCGTTGCACTCGATTTTAAGCCGGACGAATGAAACTTGCACCTAAAGCGGCTGAGCCGCCCCGCGCCGAGCAGCGCCCCGCATCGGTGACCCGCCACGGCGTCACCTGGGAGGATTCCTATGCATGGCTGCGGGCCGACAATTGGCGCGAGGCAATGCAAGATCCGACCCAGCTTGCCAGCGACATCAGCGCCTACCTCACTGCCGAAAACGACTACGCGACCGCCGTGCTGGCGCCGCTGGAAGACTTTCGCGCCGCGTTGGTAAAGGAGTTGCGCGGGCGCATTGCGGAAAGTGATTGGTCCGTCCCCGTGAGCGATGGCCGGTATACCTATGGCGCCACCTACCGCGAGGGTGGGGAGCACCCTTCACTGGTGCGCATGCCGCGAGCGGAAGGGGAGGCGGTCGACGGCGACCATCCACCCAAACAGCCCGAACTCCTTCTTGATGCCAACCTGGAGGCGTCAGGAGCGGCCTATTTTAGGCTCGGCTCCGCGGCTCACTCGCCTGATCATGAACGCCTTGCTTGGACCGCCGATCGCAATGGCAGCGAGCTTTTTGCGCTCTCGCTGCGCGATCTGGAAACCGGCAAGGATGAACCGCTCTTGGAGCGGATCACACCGAGTATCGTTTTTGCGGCCGATGCCAGGACCGTGTTTGCCGTGGAGCTGGATGACAATCACCGGCCGGCAACGGTGGTTTCCCGATCGCCGGGCGGCGAGAAGCGGGTGGTCTACAGCGAGGCCGACCCGGGCTTTTTCGTCTCCGTCGATAAGACCCTTTCGGGCAGCTATCTCATCATCGACTGTCACGACCACCTAACGTCCGAAGTGCGCCTTCTTGACGCCCATGACGCCGCCGGAGAGCCTTGGCTTCTCGCCGAACGGGTGGCGGAAGAAGAGTACGAAATCGCCCACAACGGCGACACGCTTTATGTCCGCACCAACCGCGATGCAAAGGACTATCGCATCGCCCGGACGCCGCTCGATGCGCCGGGCCGCGAGAACTGGGTCGACGTCGTTCCCCACCGACCGGGCGTTCTCATCGTCTCGATGATCGTCTTTGCCGACTATCTCGTCTGGCTTGAACGCGAAAATGCTCTGCCGCGGATCGTCGTGCGCCGCCTCGCCGATGGGGATGAGCACACCATAGCCTTCGATGAAGAGGCCTATGCCCTTGGCCTTCAAGAGGGGCATGAGTTTCAGACGACGACGCTGCGCTTCACTTATTCATCCATGACAACCCCGTCAGAGGTGTGGGACTACGACATGGCTAGCCGCGAACGTCGGCTTCGCAAGCGCCAGCGCATTCCATCCGGCCACGATCCGGAACGGTACGTCACGCGCCGGCTCATGGCGCCGGCACCCGATGGCGAACTGGTGCCCGTGAGCCTCCTCCACCGCAGCGATACGCCAACGGACGGAACCGCGCCTTGCCTCCTATACGGCTACGGCAGTTACGGGATCACCATTCCCGCGGGCTTTAATGCCAACGCCTTGTCGCTGGTGGATCGCGGCTTTGTCTATGCCATCGCCCACGTGCGCGGCGGTATGGACAAGGGCTTTGCCTGGTACGAACACGGCCGGCGCGAGCACAAGGAAAACACATTCTCCGACTTCGTGGCCGTGGCCGAGCACCTGGTCGCCAAAGCCTATGCTGCGCCGAAGAAAATAGCTGCGCAGGGGGGCTCGGCGGGCGGGATGCTGATGGGGGTCGTTGCCAACCGGGCAGCCGACCACTTCGGCGCCATTGTGGCCGAGGTTCCATTTGTGGACGTTCTGGCGACGATGTTGGACGACACCTTGCCCCTCACACCGCCAGAGTGGCCGGAGTGGGGCGACCCGATTCGCGACGAAGCGGCTTTCCATCGCATTCGGGGATATTCACCGGTCGACAACGTGGCCGCCCAGGCCTATCCGCCCATCCTGGCGCTTGCCGGGGTCTCGGACCCGCGTGTCACCTACTGGGAGCCGGCAAAGTGGATTGCTCGGCTGCGAGACATGGCGGCGGATGATCCGCTTTTGCTCTTGAAGACAAACATGGATGCCGGGCACGGGGGCGCTTCCGGCCGTTTCAAGCGGCTCGAGGAAGTGGCGTTGGTACAAACCTTCGTGCTCGCCGTGCTTGGCCGCATCGACTGACGGGTGGGTGCGCCCTAACCTTGACCTCCGTCGGGCAGGGCTAAGATCAAGACGTTTTGCAGTTCGGCCGTTTCCCGTTTCGTCGCAAGTAAGGAGGTTTCGAAATGAAAACGATCTTTCGCGCCACGCTCGCTGCGGCGATCGTCACAGCCGCCATCGCCAGCAGCGGTGTGACGTCCGACGCGCAAGGGGTGTTTGCGCAACCGATCTATGCGCGCATCAACGCCATCACCCCCAACTGCCGCAAAAATCCCGATTACCCGGTGGTCGGTCGTGTTGCCGGTTACATCAGCGACGGCACCTCTGCGCGGCTCGCCTGGGTGGGGTGCTTTCCCAGCTTTGCCCAATGCGACGCCTGGCGAAGGATAGCGCTCGGCGAGGTGTTTCCGCCGATTCAGTTCAACACCTGCGAAGAACGACACTAGGGTCGCAGAGCCGAAGTTCGCCACGCTTACGCGATGGTGTGACCAGACGACCATCGGGCAAGAACCAAGGAATGTGGCGCCGATCTCAACTGGTCCCGCTTGAAGTGTCCTGGTGAGGCGTCGAGATCACCCTGCCATCCAGGGCAACGGCCGGCCCAAAAATTGCTTTCCGGTCGCAACGACGATCGAGAAATTTGAAGGAATGGAGCCCATGAAACGCATCGCTTTGGCGGCCGCCGCCCTCGTTGCAGCCACCGCCGCGGCCGCCGCCCAAGATCCGACGAAGGCGTGCTTCGTCTATGTTGGGCCTGTGGGGGACTTTGGCTGGTCGTACCAACACGACCAGGGACGCCAGGACGTGGAAAAAGCGTTCGGCGACGCGGTCGAGACCGCATACCTTGAAAGCGTCGCCGAAGGCGCCGATGCCGAGCGGGCCATAGAGCGCTTCGCTCGGTCCGGCTGCAACATCATTTTCACCACTTCGTTTGGCTTCATGGATGCCACGAACGACGTGGCGGCCAAGTTCCCGGACATTAAATTTGAGCATGCCACGGGCTACAAGCGCGAGCACTCCAACGTTTCCACCTACAACTCAAAATTCTACCAAGGCCGGTACATCATCGGCCAAATCGCCGCGAAGGTCTCGCAGTCCGGAAAAGCGGGCTATATCGGCTCGTTTCCCATTCCCGAGGTGGTCCGCGGCATTAACGCGTTCATGCTCGGCGCCCAGTCCGTCAATCCGGACTTCAAGCTCGACATAATCTGGGTGAATTCCTGGTTCGACCCGGGCCGCGAAGCCGACGCCGCGAAGGCTCTCATCGACCAGGGGGCGGACATCATCACCCAGCACACCGATTCCACTGCCCCCATGCAGGTGGCGGCGCAGCGAGGGGTAAAAGCGTTCGGTCAGGCGTCCGACCAAATAAAGTTCGGCCCAGAGACCCAACTCACATCCATCATCGACGATTGGGGACCTTACTACGTGGGCCGGGTGAAGGCCGTGATCGACGGGGAATGGGTGCAGTCCGACACCTGGTACGGGCTCGCTTTGGGCAATGTCGTGATGGCCGACTACACCAACATGCCCAAAGACGTGGCGGAAGCAGCGCGCAAAACCGAAGACGCCATCCGTTCGGATGCGCTGGAGCCGTTCACTGGACCGATCAACAAGCAGGACGGGTCGGTGTGGTTGAAGGACGGCGAGCGCGCTAGCGAAACTGAGCTTCTGGGTCTCAATTTCTACGTCGAAGGGATCGACGGCGCGCTTCCGAAATAATTTTTGCGGGCTGAGGCGCAAATTCCCATGGCAGGGGTTGCGCCTCGCTTGGTCTTCGATTAGTTCACGCCGGCTCGAATGAACACGAGGTCACGAATGAGCGTCTCAACATTACCGCCACGGCGGGAATTGAACCAGATTTGACGCTCGGCCGGTTCGTTCGGCGAGCGCTTTTTGCTTGCCGGAACAGGACCGATGAGACCCACGGAACTCGACGCCGTGCAGCGAATGCTGCCGGAAGAACTTCCCTTCATGTACTTTGCCGATCGCGAGAGCCCCTGGCTTCTGGCTAAGCGGATCGGAGAAGGCGCCCGCGTTTGCGACCTGAAGCGGTCCGCGGACGCGCGTTGGCTCGCACGCCCCCTCGTCAAGCCCGTCGTCACCGCGTCAGGCGGCACCGTTCGGGCGGTCGACCTCAAAGCTGTTGCCTATGCTGACCAGGGCTTTAACGAGGCTCAGTCCCCTGCGGCGCTGGCCGGAGTCATCGCCGCGTTTGAGCTCCCTTGGCACGACCTGACCCTTTCCTTCACTGAGTGGGGGCGCGGCCGCGGTGACGATTTTTCCCAAATGAGCCGCAAGGGCGGAAACCTCGTGATCCAGGTGGGGTTTCCTTCCGATCATGCAGCTCTGATGGGGCGTTACATCCCCGACGTGCCCCGCAAGCGTTTGGAGTTCGACCTACATCCGATCCGCACCACCGGCAGGCCCACGCTCGCATGGGCTCGCGTGGATGTGGACGTGGATAGCGGGACAGCGCTCATTGAGGAGGTTCAATCCGATTGGCTGCGTTTTGCCGCCGGACAGGTGGAAGCCTTGGAGGGCTTGGATCCGCGAAGTCGGAGCTTGCGAAATTGGCGACAGTACGAAGCCGATCTCAGAAAGCGCTACGGTAAGCTCTGGCCGAGGGCGACCCTGCTTGCAACGCTCGCTGTGCTTGATGATCTGTTGGGCATCAAGGACGTGTTCATGCACCAGCCGACGGGGGGCGCCGTGCTGAAGCGCATCTGTGGAACTCATCCGCCAGCGTCCCTCTACAGCGCGCTCCCGAAATCCTTCGGTTTTGAGTCAACGACCGATGTCCCGAACTTCCTGCGCGGCCCCCGTCGTCGCGGCTTGGTGCGACTGAAGAAAATGGGGCTGCCGTTCTTCTGGCATCTGCGCCTTTAGGGGAATGCTGGTCTGACTGCACACAGTCAGGTCAGCTCCCTTTGCTCGCCAACATTGCGGGGCGAGCGGTGTTCTCGGCCCGATTAGATTCCACTCAGGCCGAAACGCCTCTAGTGGGCTTGGGACACCGTGCGTTTGCGGTGCGGTAGCCAGGGATTGACGCAGAAGGATAAGTGCGGCGATGCCACCCATGTCCATAATCTCACACCGGATGATACCCGCAGAAATTGGTGGATTTTGACGA
>JBCCYN010000020.1:0-38830 GCA_039189655.1 Pseudomonadota bacterium
AGAAGAAGACGAAGGGCACGATGAACGCCGTGAGCGCGTAGCGAAAACTCTCCACCGACGTCTTCATGGGATCGCTGCCGGCAATGGCGCTGCCGGCATAGGCGGCAAGGGCCACAGGCGGTGTCACAGCGGAGAGCACCGCAAAGTAAAACACGAAGAAGTGCGCCACGAGGGGTTCAACCCCCAGCTCGGTCAGGCCCGGTGCCACCACCGACGCCGCCACCGCATAGGCCGCCGTGGTGGGCATCCCCATCCCAAGAATAATGGAGATGATCATCGCGAATACGAGGGCGAGAAGCGTACTTGCTTGGGCGAGATCAAGTAACAGCGCAGAAAAGCGCGCACCGACACCGGTGAGCGAAATCACCCCGACGATGATGCCCGCCGCCGCGCACACGGCGATGATCTGGAGCGACATGGTGGTGGAAAGCCCCAGCGCGCGAAAAAGCTGGCGCGGTCCCATGCGGTGGGGGGTGAGCCAGCTCACCACCGCCGCAGCGGCAATGGCGAGGGTGCCCGCCCGCACCACCGAATAGCCGGCGAAGAGGGCGTAGATGAGGATCGCCATGGGCGCGAAGAGGTATGCCCGACGCAACAGGCTGCCCAGGGTGGGAAGCTGGTCCCCCGGAAGCCCCTTCATGCCGGAGCGCACTGCCTCAAGGTCCACCTTGAGGTAGATGGCGATGAAGTAAAGGACGGCCGGGATGATCGCCGCCACCACGATCTCGGTGTAGGGAATGCCGGTGATCTCGGCCATGATGAAGGCGCCGGCGCCCATGATCGGCGGCATGATCTGCCCGCCGGTGGAGGCGGTGGCTTCGATGGCGGCCGCGGTCTTCGGCTTATAGCCCACGGATTTCATCAAAGGGATGGTGATGGACCCCGTCGCCACCACGTTGCCGGCGGACGTGCCGTTGATGGTCCCCATGAGGCCGGAAGCAAACACAGCCACCTTTGCGGGCCCGCCCCGGGCGCGACCGGCGAGGGCGAAGGAAAAATCCACAAAGTATTGCCCCACCCGCGTTACTTGCAGGAAGGACGCAAAGATAATGAACAGGATGATGTACGTGGATGAGACGGCCGTCGTCGGGCCGAGGATGCCATTATCGGTATAGATGTATGTGAAGAACCGCGACCAGGTGTAGCCGGAGTGTTGCAGGAAGCCGGGGAGCCAGGGCCCCACGAAACTATAAAGAATGAAAACCGCCGCGATGATCACCAGCGGCAATCCCGCAAGGCGGCGCGTCACCTCTAAAATGAGGACAACGCCCACCAGCGCCGCCCAGGCATTGGCGGGGTCGGCGAAGGGAGTGCCGGCGCGAAGCCGAATGGCGAGGGCATCAAGGCCCACGAGCATGTAGGCCCCGACGAGGATGGCCGCGAGCGCCAGGGTCCAGTCGGCCACGCCGATGCGGCCGTGACCCACGGGCCTGATCCACCCGGAAACGAGGGCGACAACCACCCCCGCAGCGAGGAGCGGGCCGAACCACCCGAACGCCCAGGGCGGCAACTCGGTGGCCGGCACACCCTGATCGATGAGGATCCCCGCATAGGCGAGGAGCACAGCCGAGATGACCGTAATGGCGAGCGCGGCGAAGCCGAGAAAGCGCCCGACTAAGGCGGTGGAGTGCGTCTCACCGCCCCGGTAGATGGCCCCTGACAGGAGCACACCTAGCGCAAGGGAGCCGGCCACGTGGGCGATGCGAAACGTCCACGTTTCCAGCGGTGCAATGTTGAGAACGTAAAGGTGCCACGCGGCGAAGAGCACGCAGGCCGTCGCCAAGACGAACGACAGGCGGCCGGCCACGATATCCTGCGGGGCGTGGGCGCCAACGGCCCGCGGCCCCTCAGAGGGATCGTGATCGCCGGCCGCCGGCTCGTCGGTGGCGGTGCTCAAGGTTTTGGCCGTGGCCTACGCGTCAGCCCGGTCAGCCTTCCATGTCGTCCGGGATGTCGTAGCCGTTTTCTTCAAACCAGCGCACGGCGCCCGGGTGCCACAGGATGACGTTGTTCTTCTCAAAGTTTTCGGGAAGCGTTTCGGCGGCGGCCTTGTGGATGCCCATCATCTGGTCGTGGTTGGACATGACGGCGTCGACGACCGCGTAAACGAAGTCATCGGGAAGATCGGCGCTGCCCACCGCAAAGTTCCACATGGCGACGGAGGACTGATCGTCCGGCATGGACGGATAAAGACCGCCACCGATGGTGAAGGCGCTCACCGGATGCTCACCGGTAATCTTTTCCACCTGCTCGGGCGTGAAGCCGATGAAGGTGACGTCGGTCTGGGCGTCGAGCTGGCTGAACACCGGGAAGGGCATTCCGGCGGCGAAGGCAAACCCGTCGATGAGCCCATCCTGAAGCTGGCCGCCGAGGTCGGCTGCACCGCCGTACTGGGGCTCCACGTTCTTCCCAAGAGTTTCGAACATGCGCGGCCAGTAGGTGCCCGGGGTACCGCCCTGGGGACCGACGCCGATCGTTGAGCCTTCAGGGATGTCGTCCAGGGACGTCCAGCCGCTATCGGCCGGGGCCACCATGTGGAAGGCGGTCTGGTACATGGGGAAGATCGCGCGGATCTTGTCATGCTCCAGGCCCGGGGCGAGGGGGCTCTTGCCGGCAATGGCATCGGCGGCCGGACCGAGGGTCAACATCGCCATTTCCATGTCGCCGGTCTGCACCAGGCTCGCGTTCTGCACCGGGCCGCCGGTCACTTCGCTGCCACCCGGAATGCCGAGGGCTTCGGAAACAAGGTTCGCCCAACCGGAGCCGTAAACGAAATAGGTGCCCCCCTGGCTCGCCGTTCCCACCGTGAACGAGGCCGGCCAATCGGAGCGGTCTTGGGCAAGGGCGGGGGTGGCTAGGGCGGCGGCCATCAGCACGGCGGCGGCGCTTTTTAACATGGTCAGAGGTCCTCCAGATCCGAATTCTTGTTGGAAGTTGCGGGTATAACTTGGGCTGGGCGCCGCCTAATCAACGGGTGGCCCGCATTTGCCCGGCGCGAAAGCCCTCCGCGCCCCGCCCGGCAACGAAGTGTTGATGGCCGTTCAGCGCGGCACCGGCCGGCCCGACGGGTGCGCCGCGAGGTCCAGCACGCCCTAAAATGCGGCTGTTTTCAGGGCGTGTGGGGCACGGCGTCGTAGTCGGAAGCCACGAATTCCGGCACACCGGCCAGGGGGTTACCACCATCGGTGGTGTTGAGCACAACTTCCGCGTCGCCGAACGAAAACGCCTCGTATCCGAACACGAGGTTTTTAACGGGCAGGCCCAAAATTCCGCCGATGCTGACCACCACCACGGGCTTGCCGCTCGCCCGCTCGCGCAGGATGTCAACCAACTCGCCCACCGTGTCTCCGGCTGAGTTCACCACCTTAAGTCCCAGCACCTTGGCCGGATCAACCAGCTCAACGTCATGGATTGGAGGGGCGGGCGCGGGGGTCGGAACAGGCACCGGGGCGACCGCGGCCTCGATGGTGGTTTGTGGGTCCTCAGCCCCAGAAGCGTCCACGTCGACGGCCGGCTCGGCTTGCTCGATGCGCACGTCCGGATCGGCCTGGCGGATTTCGACGCTCAGCTCCGGCGGCATGACCTCGATGAGGGGTTCGGGGGTGGAAACGCTCACCTGCGGCGTGACCGGCTCCACGGTTACCCGCGGATCCACCGGTGCAACCTCCACCTGCGGATCGGGCATCGATACGGTCACCGCCGCCTCAGGCTGGTTGACGTTCACGGTGGGATCGGGCTGCTCGACGATGACCTCCGGGTCGCGCAACTCCACGCGCACATCGGGTTCGCGCGGACGCACCCGCACCTCCGGCGGATGCTGGATGACGGTGACGATGGGGTCGAACTGACGAATGGTGATGCGGGGCGGCGGTTGCCGCACGGTGACGGTGACTGCCGGCTCGCTCACCCGCACCGTAGCAGCGGGCTGACGCACGATGACCCGGGTGCGCTCGGCCGTCGCCGCAGGCGTGGCGGTCTCCCCTTCGGCGGTGAGCGGCGCTGCCTCACCTTCGTCGGCGCTCTCGGCTGTGGCGCTATCGCTCTCCTCTTGCGTCCCTGCGGCATCCTCCGTGGCGCCATCTTCGGGGGCAGCATCGCCATCTGCGGTTTCGCCGTCGGCCACCGCCGCGTCCCCTTCGGTGGCGGTATCGCTCCCAGTGGACCCGTCGTCCACCGTCTCGACGTCACTCTCCGACCCGGCCTCCTCAGAACCTTCGTCGCCGGCGCCACTACCCTCTGCGGCACTCTCTTCGCCCGCCGGGGCCTCGCCGCTCGCTTCGTCGCCGGCAGCGCTCTCCGACGTCGCTTCCCCAGCGTCCCCGGCATCCTCTTCGGCGAGCGTGTCGCTCCCCTCATCAGCGGCCGCGTCAGAGGGAGTGGCCGCATCGGACGGCGCGTTTGAGGCAGGCGCAGCGGCCGCGCCGGCGGCCGTGCCTGCCTGGGGCGCTGTCTCGGTCCCGTCCGACTGCGCCAGCGCCGGCGTTGCTGCCAGAAGCGCAATGAGCGCCGTGCGGGAGAACAGGTTCATGGAAAGCTCCTCATCAAACTCAATTTCGGCGCGCCTAAGAGTCCTCGCATGGACCGCCCCTACTACACAGCCCAACCGCACCGGTTTGGTCAAACAGCGCCCGCGATCCTAGGGACCGCGTCAACCCCATGGAGGCATGGAGCACATCGACGGGCGAGGTTGAGACAAGAACCCTAGGTGCGTGGCGGAGTCCTGCGATCGCAGGGTCCGGCCCTAACCCGCGTCGCTGGAGCCATCCTGCGAGGCCGGCGCATCGCCATCCCCCACATGCTCAATGATGATGACCGGCTCCCCCTGCTCGATCTTGATCTCCGGCTCTTCGGTGGTGAGCTCGATGACCGGCTCGGCCGCCTCCACCGACACCTCCGGAGCGGGATGCTCGATGGTAACGACGGGTTCGCGCTGCTGCACCGTCACCTTCGGCGCTGCCCGCTCCACCTCCACCTCCGGCGCGGGCGCGTCCACCTCCACCGTGGCCGCCGGCTGGTGGATATCCACTTCGGCGGGCGCCTGCTCCACCGTCACGGCAGGGGGGCGCTGCTCCACCGAGATGGTGGGTTCTTGCGGCGTGACGTCCACCTCCGGTGACCTTTGCTCCACCGACACACCGCCAATACCGGTTCCGTCCTGGGCGGACGCCGCGAACGGGGCCAGCAAGACAGATCCCACCGCCGCGAACAGAAAATTGCGAATCATCGCGCCCCTTCCTCCCGGGTACGTGGGACAAGTCTTCCCACACCCCAAAACGCCCTGCACCTGTCTCGTCCAGCGCATTCTTATCCGCTCCTTCGGGGCGCGCAATGCGTTCGCGCCGTTGACAAAATGCTCACAAAAAGTTTGCTAGCCGGAGCTGCGCCGCGAAGCGTTTCAAGCGCACCGACAGAGTTGCGCGGACCCGCGTTTCGCAAGCAAGGCGTAGGCCAGTAGGAGGGGCCAGCCCCCCGTTTAGTTGAGGGAAGAGAATGCAAAAGAAACTTTTGGCGTTTGCCGCAGCCGGCGCCATGGTGGCCACGGGTGCGGTGGCGCAGGACCAGTTCATGACCATCGGCACCGGTGGCGTGACCGGCGTCTACTATCCCACCGGCGGCGCCATCTGCCGGCTCGTTAATCGCGGTCGCCGCGACCACGGCATCCGCTGCTCGGCCGAATCCACCGGCGGTTCGGTCTACAACATCAACACCGTCCGCGCGGGCGAGCTGGACTTCGGCGTTGCCCAATCCGACTGGCAGTACCACGCCTTCAACGGCACCAGCCAGTTCGAGGACGCCGGCGCCTTCGACGGCCTGCGCGCTGTCTTCTCGGTGCACCCCGAACCCTTCACCCTGCTCGCCAAGCCCGACGCCGGGATCAGCTCCTTCGAGGACATCAAAGGCAAGCGCGTCAATGTGGGGAACCCGGGATCGGGCCAGCGCGCCACCATGGAAGTGGTGATGGACGCCTTCGGCATCACCATGGATGACCTTGCCCTTGCCACCGAGCTGAAAGGCTCAGAGATGGCCCAGGCCCTTTGCGACGGTAAGATCGACGCCATGATCTACACCGTCGGCCATCCGGCCGCCGCCATCCAGGAGGCCGTCAACTCCTGCGATGTGGATCTCATCGAGGTGACCGGCGCGCCCATCGACAAGCTGGTGGGAGATAACTCCTACTACCGCGTCGCCACCGTCCCGGGCGGCATGTACAAAGGCAACCCCGACGACATCAACACGTTTGGGGTCGGCGCCACCTTCATCACCTCCGCCGATGTGCCCGAAGAAGTGGTCTACACCACCGTCAAAGCGGTGTTCGACAACTTTGACCAGTTCAAGCAACTCCACCCGGCGTTCGCCAACCTCAAGGAAGAGGAAATGATCGCCGATGGTCTTTCCGCCCCGCTCCATCCGGGCGCAGAGAAATACTATAAAGAGCGCGGCTGGATGTAATTCCGGCCCCAGCGCCGCCTAGGGCAGGTCATACGATCATGGGATCGCATGACCTGCCCTAAGTTCTTGTCTTTCCGAGCGGTTCAAGTCGCAACAAGGTTCCATGTTGCTAAAACGCGCTCCAACCGCAAACGCCCATGCGCGCCCCCACCGGGCGCGCATTTTTTGTAATCCGGATCTGCCGTCCACTCCCGCTCCCGCTCCAGGAAGGGCATTTTCATGGCCGAAAACACGTTCAGCGCCGAGGCATGGGCGAACAACGAAGCCCTCTACGAAAAGACCCGAACGATGCCTTTCAACGAGGAGCTGGCCGCGGGAACCCTCAGCCGGGAGCGGTTCGAGCACTACATGATCCAGGACGCTCACTACCTCATCGGCTACGCGCGCGCCCTGGCGCTGGCCGCCGCCAAGGCGAGCGAACCGGACGACATCGTGGAATTTTCCGGCGCCGCCCACGAAGCAATGGTGGTGGAGCGCGCCCTCCACGGCTCGTTCTTCGCCGACTGGGGGATTTCGCCCGAGACGTTTGCGGCAAGCCCGGTGTCACCCACCACCCACCACTACGTGTCCTACCTCTTGGCCACGGCCTACGGGGAACCCTACCCGGTGGTGCTGGCGGCCGTCCTTCCGTGCTTCTGGGTCTATGCGGAGGTGGGGACGGACATCTGCGCAAGGGCAGCCCCCCAAAACCCCTACCAGGCCTGGATCGACACCTACGCCGGGGAAGATTTTCAGGCCGCGGTCCGCCGCGCCATTGCGGCCACGGATGTCGCCGCCAGCACCTCGTCAGACACCGTGCGCGCGGCCATGCACGTCGCCTATACGCGCTCCAGCCAACTGGAATGGATGTTTTGGGATAGCGCCTACCGCACCGCCGCCTGGCCCGTGTGAGCGAGGCGAGCCGGGTCCGTGACGGCTACTGGGACGCGTAGATAACCCGCGCGATCCACTCCACGCTCTCCGCGTCGAAGGTCACGTCGGAATGGTCGGGGTTCGCCGCGTGGAAGGCCAGCTCGTCGGGGGTGCGCCACTTCAGGATTTTCACCACCACATCCTTGTCGCGCAACTTCACAACCACCCGGTCGCCCTCGCGAACGGGGGCGTGGGGGGCAACGAACAGAACATCCCCATCGCGGTAAAGCGGCTGCATGGAATCGCCCACCACCGTCAGCGCATAAAGAGATTCGTAGCGCTTGTCGGGGAAGTTGATAATGCGCGCGGGCATGGGAAGCTGCTGCACCGGCTGGCGGCTGATATCCAACCCTTCAAGACCGGCGTGGGCCTGCCCCAGCAGCGGGACTGCGAGCCCATCGGGCTTGGGTCCCGACGGCGCGCCGCGGCCGAAGAACTCATCCACGCCGGTATTGGTGGCCCGCAAAATTTTCGCGATGGATTCCGTCGACGGCCAACGAGGCCGCCCGTCCGGCGCATACCGCTTGGATTTGTTGAATGTGGTCGGGTCGAGACCGGAGCGCCGTGCAAGGCCCGATGCGGATAATCGATTGCGCGCAGCCAGTGCGTCTATCGCATCCCAAACCTCGTCGTGCCCCAGCATAAGCGCTCTCCCCCGTGACAAACTGCGATGAGGGGTCGCTCCCTTCATCGCTTGCATCGCCGTGCCAGCCAACACCTAGAAGGTGGTCCGCGAGAAGCAATGCACCCCTAAGTCACCAGAGGTACCACAGAACAAGATTTGTTGGAATATTGTGCACTCTCCAGAGGGCATTCGCGGGCCCTATATTTTGACGAAAACAATGAAGAAAGTCAGCAATGCAGTGGGTTTGTAAAGTTTTATTGACGGAAGAGGCTGTCAATCTTCTGCATGATAAGTCATTCCTTGGGTCCGCCGACGACCTGCGGGATGGGTACATACACCTGTCCACGCCAGAGCAAGTCGCAGGCACCCTAAGGCGCCACTTTTCAGGCAGATGTGGTCTGCTTGCGGCCCTTTGCCCGACGGACGATCTAGGTTCGGCGCTGAAGTGGGAGCCGTCGCGAGACGGCGCCCTCTTTCCCCATCTCTATGGTCCCCTCACTCTCTCCAACGTGAAGGGATTATTTCCTATTCCGGAAATTCACGATGGGTGGATAGTCCCATCCTTGGCCTAGGCTGCCTGCGTCAACTTGCCGCTATTCCGCAGCCTCTCGGGAGCGACCCAGCAACCTCCGATTGACAAGAAGCTCGGCAATCTGAACCGAGTTTAACGCTGCGCCCTTGCGAAGGTTGTCCGACACCACCCACATGGCGAGCCCGTTGTCGATGGTGGGGTCGTCGCGAATCCGGCTGATGTAGGTGGCATCCTCGCCGGCCGCCTCATAGGGCGTCACGTAGCCCCCGTCCTCATGCTTATCGACCACCAGACAGCCGGGCGCCTCGCGTAAAAGCTCCCGCGCCTCGTCCGCCGAAAGCGGCTCTTCCAGCTCCAGATGCACCGCCTCGGAGTGCGAGATGAAGACCGGCACCCTGACGCAGGTGGCCACCAGCTTGATCTTGGGATCGAGGATCTTCTTGGTCTCCACCACCATCTTCCACTCTTCCTTGGTGAACCCGTCTTCCATGAAGACGTCGCAGTGGGGGATGACGTTGAAGGCGATGCGTTTGGGGTAGGTCTTGTGCTCCACGGTGTCGGAGACGAACACCGAGCGCGTCTCGGCAAAAAGGCCTTCCATGGCGGCCTTCCCGGTGCCGGAAACCGACTGATAGGTGGCCACCACGGCGCGCTTGATCTTGGCACGGTCGTGGATCGGCTTTAGCGCCACCACCAGCTGAGCGGTGGAGCAGTTGGGGTTCGCGATGATGTTCTTCTTGGAAAAGCCCGTCACCGCGTCGGCATTCACTTCCGGCACGATGAGCGGCACGTCCGGATCCATGCGAAAGGCCGACGAGTTGTCGATCACCACCGCCCCGGCGCGGCCGATTTTCGGCGCCCATTTGCGCGATACATCTCCGCCGGCGGACATGAGGCAAATGTCGACAGTGGAGAAGTCGGCAGTTTCCAGATCGTCGCACACCACGGTGGTGTCGCCGTAGGACACTTCAGTGCCCTGGCTACGGCGGGAAGCGAGCGCGGTCACCTTATCGGCAGGAAAACCCCGCTCGGCCATGATGTCGAAGATTTCGCGGCCGACGTTACCCGTCGCGCCGACGACTGCCACATGAAAACCCATCGGACGATCTCTTGGTTCGGTAAAATCCGGATGTCAGATAGGTGGCTACCCCCCGCCTTGTCCATGCACAATCTTTCACCGCCGAAATTCTTTAAGGCGGCGAAGAATTTTTACGGCGGCGGCAAAGTCCCGCCGCCGCTGCGGCCTCGGTGGGGGTGGCCTACTTGGCCGCGATCTCAGCCTTGATGGTGCCCACCTCGTCGGCCGACATCTCGCCGACGGTGGTCACCTTGCCGTCCGTGATCCGCCACAGCCGGAACGGTCCGGTGATGTCGCCGAACTGATCGAACTGCACCGGGCCAATGACGCCCTGGTAGCGAATGGGCTCACCCGCTTTGATCTTCTCCAGCGCCGCCGAAAAACCCTCCGGGCCCGCCGTGATGGGCTCGCCGCCATCGGCCAGCACTTTCGGGATCGCCTGCGCCAGGGCGTCGGCGCTGATGGCGTCCACACCGCCGCCGTCTGCCGCAGCTTTGGCAAGGGCAAGACCCACGATGGCGCCCGCATCATAGGAACGGTCGGCGGCAGGTGCGTCGGGCGCAAAGCCATCGGAGACCTTCTCGTAGTTGGCGTAAAAATACTCCGTGGACGGCGTCGGGCTCGTGCCTGACGATGTGCCGTAGGCGTTCTGTAAAAACTCTGCGCCGACGCTGTCGATGAATTCTTGGCTGTTCATGCCGTCGTTGAGCAGGAACTGCTGGGGTCCGCCCTGGGAAATCCACGCCCGGGCAATGGTTGCCCCATCCACCGGGTAGGCGATGAGATAAAGGGTTTCCGGGTCCCCATCCATGGCGGCAGTGGCTTCGGCCGAATAGCTCGACTGGTTTTCGTTATAGGGCGTCACCGAGGTGATTTTGCCGCCCAGCGCCTCATAGGCCCGCGAAAACTCGCGCATCATGTTGACGCCAAAGTCGTTGTTCACGTGGACGATGGCGAGATTGTCGAGCCCCTGGTCCATGGCGTACTTCGCCGCGGCCGTGCCCTGGAGCGCGTCGGACGTGATGGTGCGGAAAAACTTTCCGCCCGACTTTCCTTCGCGCCCAAGGGCCGTGAGCGTCGGCGAAGACGATGCCGGCGACACCTGCACCACGCCGGCCGGGCCGGTGACCGACGTGAGCACCGGGATCGACACCGACGAGATAATCCCGCCGATCACCACCGGAACGCCTTTGACGTTGACGAGCTGGGTCGCCTGGTCCACGGCCACATTGCCCTGGCTTTGGCTGTCGCGGGTATCGGTGACGAGGTTGCAGCCCTCAACGCCCCCCGCTTCGTTGATGTCCGACAGCGCCATTTCCACCGACTTCGCGCCGGCCTGACCGTACTGCCCGGCAGGTCCCGTCAATTCCAAGACCACGCCCACCGTGACCTCGCAGTCCTGGGCCGCCGCACCCGTCGGCACGGCCGCCGCGGGAAGCGCGAACGCGCCGGCGACAAGGGCCGCCTTCAGCATCGGTTTCATAGGGTTACTCCCTCTTTGATATGGGCTTCGTTGATCCAGGTCTCATGGACGTGCTGCCACACAACGCCGTTGGGCGTGCCGTCCGCAGGCGTGAAGAGCGCCGTCGATTGGCGCAACGTCCACTCGCCATGGATGGCTTGGTGCTCGAGGTAGGCGATAAGCGCCGCATCCTTGGAGGACCACAACGCTTTGGCGTCGGTGATCTTGATGGAAAAGCTATCAGGCCGCCGGGACCGACCGCCCTCCAGCATGGCAATTACCGCCTCGTGGGAAGCAGAACTGCCGTCTGGGGAAATCAACACAAAGCTCGGCGCGAACACGCTGCGCATTTCCTCAAAGAGCGCATCATCGCCCCGGCCGGTGAACCAGGCGGCAAAAGCGTTGTGGCGATCCACCACCTCCTTGATTGCACGCTCCACCAACCCCGTCACGCAGCATCCTTGTTGAGGTTGTATTTCATGATGGCGCCGTGCGGGCTGCTGCGATCCCGTTCCAGATCATAAACGTCTCCCTCGAGGGACTTGAGGCTCGCCCGCGCTCTATCGATCTGCGCCACATCCTCGGGGGAAAGCGTTAAACCCGCGAGCGCGAGATTACGCGAAAGATGGCTTCTGTTGCGCGCGCCGACGATCACCGCAGCGACGCCGTCGCGCCCCAAAACCCATCGGCTCGCCACCGTGGCAATGTCGCTGCGATGCCGGTCAGCCACGCTCCTCAACGCCGCCAGCAAGGACTGAAAAACGTCCCAGCCGCCCACATCGTCGATGATGAGCTTGTACTTGACCAGCGACCGGTTCTCCATCTCCGCCGGCTCCGGCGCCCCAAGCCACCGGTCTGACAAAAAGCCCCCCGCCACAGTGCCATAGCAAAGGAGCGGGACGCCCAGTGCCGCCATCTCCCGCGCGGGCCGATCATCAAGCACCGAATACTGCACCTGCATGGATTTCAGCGGCACCCCATCAGCGAGCATCTGGCGCACGTGCCGGGCGCCAAAGTTGGTCCCGCCCACGCCCGCCACAGCGCCGTCGGCCGCCAAACCGCCAAGCCAGCCCGCCGCATCACGCCAGCCGGCCACCGCCTCGTCCCACCAGTGGAACTGCACAAGGTCGAGCCGGTCCATCCCGAGCCGTCGGCGCGATTGGTCGATGGCGGCGCGCACGGTCGTCCGGCTAAGACTGCCCAGCGCAGCAAGGTCCGGCACGAATTTGGTGTGCACCTTGATGGCGCCGAGCGCCGCCGCGCCGTGCTTGTCGCGGTAAACCTTTCGGAACGCGCCGATGGTCTCCTCAACGCCGGTGTAAATGTCGGCGCAGTCGAAGGTGTTGATCCCCGCTTCGGCCGTCGCAAGAAGGTCCGCCACCGCGTCACCGCTTGCACCGTTTCCCGCTGTGGTGTGCCCTGGGGCGAGCTGCCATCCGCCCCGGATCACCCGGGTGATTTCGTGGCCCGGCCAAAGGCTCGCCGTTTCCATCACGGTCATGGCAGCGGCACCGCCGTCGTCTCGGCATGGGAAAAGGTGCGTTTTTGAGTGCGCGTGATGCGCATTCTCGTGCTGCAATGGGGGTCGGGGCAGGCGACCTCCGCGTCGCTGGTCATCCAGTCGTTGGGGTCTGTCACGCGCTGCTTTGCGGGCAGCAACGGCAGCACCGCCGCCAACGAATAGATGGAAAAACCTTGCCCGGGCGGCAAATAAAGCATTTCGCCGTGGAGCTCAAAGTAATCGCCGGGGTTCGCGCCACAATAGATCGCGCCCCCTTCCGGCGCGACCACCTCCACGCGCAGATCGTAAAGTTCAAAGGTGTCGTCGCTCATCGCGGGCCGTCCATGAGTTTTTCCCGCACGAGGGCGAAGGCGAACGCAATGTCCGCTGAAAGCGCCTCCCGGGCCGGCGCCTCGTCCCGCGCCTCAAGGGCTGCGATGATGGCGCGGTGGTGGTGCGTCGCCGCCGGTCCTTCCCGCGAGCCGAAAATCTCCGCCGCTTCCCGAATATAAGGTCCCGACTGGAGCCAGAGGCTTTCGATGATGGGCATCAGCACCGCCGAGTGAGACGCCTTATAAAGGGACGCGTGGAACGCGTGGTTGAGGTCGGCGGCGTTGGCCGGAAGGTTTTTTCCGTCACCCAGCGCGGCATCGTAGGCATCGGTCAGATCGCTGAGCGCAGCAATATCGCTCGCCGAAAGATGCGGCACAGCGCGGCGCAGCGCCTCCCCTTCGATGACGGCCCGGGTCGCCGCAAGATCGTCAAGCCGTTCCACCGAGAGCACCGGCACCCGCACTGAGCGGTTTGCCATGGTTTCCAGCGCCTGCTCCGCCACGAGCCTCGCCAGGGCCTCGCGCACCGGCATCGTGCTCGTCTTGAGCGATTCTGCCACCGTCTGAATTTTCAGAATTTCGCCGCCGGCAAAACTGCCGCGCATGATGCGGCTGCGCAGGGTTTCGTAGACGCTTTCGTGCACCGTGCGAACGACGATGGGCTCCAAAAGCGCAAGCCCGCCGCCTGGCACACCCATCAGACCGCTCTTGTCCGGCTGCCGCGGTTTTTTTGCGCTCGTGGGTCGCGGAGCCGGGTTTTCCGCCGGCACCTTCTCCGAAGCGACCTTTTCCGTAGGCGTCTTTTGTGCGGGCATTTGAACCGTCCCTTGCCCTTCAGAGGTTAGCGCCCCTATGGTCCGCAAAGCAAATCTTTGATCAAAGATCATTCCTTGCGGGGTCGCCGCCATTTCCGCCTTGAGCGCCCACCAGCTCACCAAACGCTTCGATGGCCTCACCGCCGTCGATGGCGTGTCGCTCGATCTTCAGGACGGGGAAATGGTCGCCGTCATCGGTCCCAACGGCGCGGGCAAAACCACGCTCTTCAATCTTTTCGCCGGCGCGCTTCAGCCCGATGAGGGCACCCTTGCCATCGCCGGCGCGGCGGTGACAGGGGAGGGCGCCGAGGCCCGCACCGCCCGGGGCGTTGCCCGCACGTTCCAGATCCCAAAACCCTTCGCCGAGATGACGGTGCTCGAAAATGTTCTCGTCGCCGCCCAAGGGCAGACAGGCGAGACCATCACCGGCGCCCTCTTCCGTTTCAGCGGGGTCGCCCGCCAAGAGCGGGCCATTCGCAGCCGCGCGGGCGAGTTATTGTCATTCCTCAACCTCACCCGCCTCGCGGACGAGCCCGCGCGCAATTTATCTGGCGGCCAGCGCAAACTGTTGGAACTGGCCCGGGCGCTCATGAGCGAGCCAAAGATTCTCCTCCTCGATGAGCCTGCAGCGGGGGTCAATCCGGCCCTCATGGACTTCATCATGGCCCGCATCGAGGAGATCAACGGCGATGGCGTGGCGGTGCTCCTCATCGAACACAACATGGGCGTTGTGAAGCGCCTTGCTTCTCGCGTGGTGGTGATGTCGTCGGGCGCAATCCTTGCAGAAGGCCTGCCCAACACCGTCCTCGCCGATCCCCAGGTGGTCGCCGCCTATCTGGGTGGCGCCGACGAGGCCGCCTGAATGACCGCCCACCTCGCCGCGGAAAACATCGTCTGCGGGTATGAGCCTGGCCTTCCGATCGTTCGTAATATCTCAGCTGAGTTTTCAACTGGCGAAATCGCGACTATCCTTGGCCCCAACGGCGCCGGCAAATCCACGTTCGCCAAGGCCCTCGCCGGGCTTGTCCCCATCTCCTCCGGCGCCGTGACCTTCGAAGGCGCAAAAATCACAAACGCCCCTGCCCACACACTCCTCGCAAAGGGTCTCGCCTTCGTCCCCCAGACGGAAAACATCTTCGCGACCCTCACCATCGAAGAAAACCTAAAAATCGCAGCGACGGCTTTACCCCGCCCCGCCCGCGCTGCGGCCATCGCCGCCACCTACCGTCGCTTTCCAGCCCTTGGCGCCCGGCCCGGCGAAACGGCGGGGCGGCTTTCGGGCGGCCAGCGGCAAATGCTCGCCATCGCCCGGGCGCTCATCCCAAGCCCCCGTTGCCTCATCCTCGACGAGCCGTCTGCTGGCCTTTCCCCAAAGCTCGTACACGAGGTTTTTGACAACCTGCGCGCCATCGCGGCAGACGGCGTCACGGTGATCCTGGTGGAGCAAAACGTACGCGCCGCGCTTCATCTGGCAAGCCGCGCCATCGTTCTTGCCGAAGGGGAACTGCGCCGCGACGCACCGGCAGCCGAACTTGCCGCGAGCGGCGACCTTGGCGCCCTTTTTCTGGGTGCGGCGCCCGAACCCGCATGAACCCCCAGGCGCTCATGGACGGGCTCATCGCCGGCTCGATGATTGGCCTTGGCGCCATCGGCATCACGCTCACCTATTCCATCCTACGTTTTGCCAACTTCGCCCACGGCGAATTTCTGACCGGCGGTGCCTACGCCACCCTTGTCCTATCGACGGTGTTCGCCGCCGCCCTCGGAACGAGCGCCCTCGGCCCGTTTTCGGTGTCCCTTGCGCTCCTCCTCGCCATCCCCTGCGCGATGCTCCTCATGGGCGCCCTTGCCATCGGCCTCGACACGGCGCTCTTCGGCCCGCTTCGTCGGCGCGGCGCCACGGTCATCATCATCGTCATTGCAAGCTTTGGGGCGTCCCTTGCCCTGCGCAGCCTCATCGAGTTCGTCTTCACCGCGCGCCCAGAGTACTTTTCCAAAAAACTCCAGATCGCGAAGCCGCTGGGTGGCGGCATCCGCGCGACCCCTGACCAGCTGGGCATCCTCGCCCTCACGGCCATTCTCGTCGTCGCGGTGCACCTCCTCCTCACCCGCACGGACATCGGCCGGGCCATGCGTGCCGTGGCCGAAAATCCAGCTCTCGCGCGGCTTTCGGGGATTGATGTGGAGCGCGTGGTGCGCGTCACATGGGTGATCGGCGCTGCCCTCGCCTCGGCGGGGGGTTTCGCAGCCGGCCTCCTCATTCAGATCCGCCCCTACATGGGCTTTGACCTTCTCCTGCCGCTTTTCGCCGCCGCAATCCTGGGCGGCATCGGCTCCGTTCCCGGGGCTGTCCTCGGCGGCCTCGTGGTGGGCATCTGCGAAGCGCTGGCCTCCCAGACCGTGGGCTCTGAGTGGCGTGCCGCGGTGGCATTCACCGTGTTGGTGGCCGTCCTGGCGCTGCGCCCCCGCGGCCTCTTCGGACGCCGCTGATGGACGCGTCGGTCCTTGCGTACCTTGCGTTTTTCCTCACCGTCGCACTCACCTATGCGGTGATGACCCTTGGCCTCAACGTCCAGTGGGGCCTTACCGGCGTCTTCAATGTGGGCGTTGCCGGCTTCGTCCTCGCCGGCGCCTACACCACGGCCATCGTAACCACCCCGCCCGTGGACGGCCGCCTCGGTGGCTTCGCCCTTCCGATGCCCGTGGGCTGGCTCGCGGCGGCCCTTGTGGGTGGTTTTCTATCCCTCCTGGTGGGCGCGCTCACCATCCGCTTGCGGGCGGATTACCTCGCCATCGCCACCTTCGGCTTTGCGGTGGTGATCCACTTGGCCGCCCTCAATCTGGAATGGATCACCGGCGGCCCGTTCGGTATCGGCTTCATCCCGCGCCCCTTTGCGTCCCTCGCCGGTGACGGCCTCCTCTTCGGCGCCGCCAACCTTGTCCTCACCGCGGCAGTGGTGGCTGCGCTCTATGTCATCCTAGAGCGCCTAGCCCGCTCCCCCTGGGGCCGCGTGCTGCGCGCCATCCGCGAGGACGAAGACGCCGCCCGTGCGCTGGGCAAAGACCCCTTGCGCTTTCGCCTCCAGGCCTTTGCCCTGGGCGGGGCGGTGATGGGCCTGGCGGGCGCGCTCGGCGCTCACTTTATAGGCTTTATTGCGCCGGCAAACTATCTGGCCATTCTCACCTTCCAGGTGTGGGCGATGCTCATTGTGGGCGGCTCGGGGTCCAACGCCGGTGCGGTGGTGGGAGCCGTCCTGGTCTGGGCGATCTGGGCCGCTTCGGGGGCGGCCGTGGAAGCCATCTTTCCGCCGGGCGCCCAGGCGCGGGCAGCCTCGCTCCAAATCGTCCTCATTGGCGTTAGCCTCTGCGCCATCTTGCTTCTTCGCCCCCGCGGGCTTCTTGGCACGCGCCGCCAAACCCGCCCCAAAAGGTCCTGACCATGGAAAGCTTTTCCCTCGGCAGCCTCACCCCAGCCCGCGTCCTGGTGGGTCTTTGGCAGGTGGCGGAGCTGGAGCGCACCGGTCCCCTCGATCCGGACGTTGCTGCCACCCGCCTCATCGCCTATGCGGACGCCGGGTTCGGCACCTTCGACATGGCCGACCACTACGGCAGCGCAGAGCTGATCGCCGCCCGTGCCCGCAAAGAACGGCCCCATACCCTCGCCTTCACCAAGTGGTGCCCCGCCCCCGGCCCCATGACCCCCGACGTGGTGCGCGCCGGCGTCGAAGAACGCCTCACCCGACTTGGCACCCCAACGATCGACCTTCTCCAATTCCACTGGTGGAACTTTGAGCACCCCGCCTGGCTCGACGCCCTCCACGAGCTCTCAGCGCTGCGCACCGAAGGCCTTATTCGCGAACTGGGCGTCACCAACTTCGACGCCGCCCACCTGCGCGTTGCCCTTTCCGACGGCGTTCCCATCGTCAGCAACCAGGTGTCTTTCTCGCTCATCGACCGCCGCGCCCGGGGTGAACTTTTGGAACTTTGCCGGCAAACGGACACCAAACTCCTCGCCTACGGCACCCTTTGCGGCGGCTTCCTGACGGACCGCTGGCTGGGCGCTTCAGAGCCCAGAGCCATTCCCGACTGGAGCGGCCAAAAATACCATCGCTTCATAAAGACCGCCGGCGGCTGGCTGGCCCTCCAGACCGTCCTTGCCGCCGCCAAGGAGGTTGCCGATCGGCACGGCTCGTCCATCGCCAACGTCGCTACCCGCTGGGTTCTGGACCATGAGCATGTGGGCGGCGTCATTATCGGCGCGCGCCTTGGCGAGCGGGAGCATCGGGAGGACACCAAAAAGCTCTTCGACCTTCACCTCACCGACACCGACCGCGCCACCCTGGAGGATGCGTTCAAAGACCTTTCGCCCATTCCAGGCGACTGCGGCGACGAGTACCGTAAGCCGCCTTTCCTGACGGCATCGGGCGACCTCAGCCATCATCTGGAAGAAATGCCGTCGCCCTACAAGGCCACACCCATGGGACGCCGCCCCGATCGCCTGCGGGTTTCGTCCGGTTCGGTATGGGAACCGCTCGCGGGCTTCAGCCGCGCCGTGCGCGCCGGAAACCGCATCCTGGTCTCCGGGACCACCGCCACCCACGGCGCAGACAAGGTGGTCGCCCCATCGGATCCCGGCGCCCAAACCACTTATATCTTAGATAAGATCTTAGCAGCCATAAGGGCGCTTGGAGGAACGCCGGACGATGTGATCCGCACCAGGATCCTCCTCACCGACGTCAACGACTGGGAGCCTGTCTCCCGCGCCCACGGCCGCGTGTTCGGCGATATCCGTCCGGCCAACACCCTAGTTGCTGTGGGTGATCTTGTGGGCAGCTACCGCGTGGAAATCGAAGCCGAAGCCCTTGTTGCCCCATAGAGAAACGCGAGGGCTGGAAAACGAGCTTCGGCCCAAGCCGGCACTTGCCACCCCGCCCATTCACTTCCTTTTGAGAGACTGGAAAGACCGACTTCCTTCCGAGCCGACCTAAGCCCAGGGGCCCGTGGTGCGAGGGTCGGGTCAAGGCCGAAGAGCGGAGCGTGCCTTGAGGCGAGCCCCGAACCGCGGGAGAATGCGGGCAAGAGGCGGGAGGGCTGACCCGGTGCCCCGCACTCTACCGGTGGCGGTCTTAGCCTCCGGAGTTGATCGGCACCCCCATTGAATGGTGAGGGCGAGTGCGACGGCGGAGGCACAGTTTGCCGACCGACGGTCGTAGCGGGTGGCAACCCGTCGCCAATTCTTGAGATGGCCGATTGTTCGCTCGATGCGGTTTCGGGCTCGGCGAACCCACGGATCGAAGGGGTGCTGCGGCTTTCGGGTCGGATAGTTGGGAACTACCTGCAACGTTCCGCGTGCTGTTAGGAACTGCCGCAAGTTCTTAGCGCCGTAGGCGTCGGCGGCGAGGTACATGCGTGTCGGGGGCACGTCTATCACTGGCGGGATGGCGGCGCGGACATCGCCACGCGGCCCGGGTTTCTGTCCCATGGGCGCTGACGGCGGACATATTTTTCCAGCCCACCGCAATTCGCAACCCACCCGATCGGGTAGCAGCGAAACTCTGAAGTATTTCCTAAGTCTTGGCCGTTCGCTCGGACCGAACACACGCGTTCCGAGATTATGCTTATTTTGGAGAGATTTGATGCGACGATTTACTGGTATCGACGTCGTCACAGCTTCGGTTGTTGCACTTGGATTAGAGCAACGCGTCCGCGCTTTAAGCCAACGCATCGCCGATAAGAATTGCAGCCTCGGTCCAGGCATCGACCCGTGCGATTTCTTTAGTCGCGGGGCTTGCCGCATTGGAAGACGTCTTGCGTCCACCTGTTACCTGAGACGGATGGGCGGAAGCCCAACCAGGATTGGCGGGGCTGCCTCCGTTGGGGACATGAGGCCGCAATCGGCGCCCGGTGCCGCGTCCGCGCTTTCTAATGGGAATGAAGCGTACTCCCCTCGTGAAAGCGTGCGCGACACATTCGATCTGCGCCGTTCCGCTGCGACCAAGGACGGGTGTGGAGCGCTCCGGCACACACTACGAGGCGCCCCACAAAACGCCTCCTTCTCCGACGTGAGAGCCCGAAAGACGCAGATCCGTTCGATCCGGCGATCGTGGGGTCTTGGATCCTCACTCGTCTGACCTTCGCCCATGCGCAGTGCCCCAACGGACGGTCAATGTCCCTTGGAGGAGCGGTGCAAGAGCGTCCCACCGCCCAGCCTATCGTCTCCAGTGCTTGGGCTTCACCCGCGCGTCGCCGACGCGCCCACAACGCCGCGCACATAATTGCTCGGCAAAACCAGAAAGACTTTTGACATGACCATTGAAATTCAACTTGCTGATGACATCTTTCCCGCCCCCGCGTTCGGGCCGATAGATTTTTCCGGTATCAGCCTCATTGGCGACGATCCAAACGAGGAGATCACCGTCGATGTCTTCGCGCCGCTGAATTTTTCCATTCCCTCAGCACCCAACGCACGGCAAGACGTTGCGCTGGACGACGGGTTTCAGCAACTGATCTCCATTGAGGTGGTGCCGGAGGATGGCAGAGGCCCCGTTCAGATCACAATCGATCCCGGCGACCAACCCCTTGAGGACGGCCTCTTCGTCGACACTGTGGTGACCTTCGTGGGTCAGCTGGAAGACGTGAACCTTGCCTTTCAAATTGTGGATGCGGTCTTCGCCGCAGGCGCCAACCTATCCGACGGCGAGGCGCAGGAGTTGACGGTCCAAGTGCTTGCCGGCGGCGAGGACGCAGAACTTCTTGATTTTGTTGCTGAGAAAACGAGCCCTCTCTCTTTCGACATCGACGCCAGAGAAGTCCCTCCGCCAGCACCGCCTCCCCTTGATCCGGAAGACATCTTCATTCTCACCGACGAGAACGACGTCTTCTCCGCCGATGCCCGCATCGAAGATGACGAAGTGTTTGAAGACCAGTTCATCAACGGACTCGATGGAAACGACATCATCCGCGGTAACGCCGGTAACGATACGCTCATAGGCGGCGATGGTAATGATGCGCTGAACGGCGGTGAGGACGATGATCTCCTGTTCGCCGGTGAAGGCGATGACCGCCTCGATGGCGAACTCGGGGCCGACACCCTCGATGGCGGCATCGGCAACGACACGCTGACCGCAGGCGAAGACGACACGATCATCTTCCGCGTCGGCGATGGCAACGACGTGATCTTCGACTTCTCCCTCGACAGCGGCACCCTCGACCTTATCGGCACCAGTGCCCGCACGTTGCGTGCCGTGGAGATCGACGGCGAAATCGGATCATCGTTCGTGCTGCAGACCACGTCGGGCGAAGAGCTCACCTTCTTCAACGCGACCAGCAACGCCTTTGGCGATGATCCGTTGGAGAATGCGGCTGTGGTGACGCGTTTCTTCGGTCTGGAGATCGCTTCGGGCGATCTGTTTGCGCCGGTCAACCTCAACAACCCGTTCAATGTGTCGGGCAACGCCTTCGAGGACACGATCGCCGGCAGCAATGTGGATGATTTCCTCTCCGGTGAGTTTGGCGATGACGAGATATCGACAGGTGCGGGCGGCGACGACACGGTCCTCGGCGGCTTTGGTGATGACACCATCGACGCGCGCGGCTCTGATCGCGCCGAGATCTTTGCAAACAATGGCGACGATGAAATCTTTGGCAGCGAGGGCAACGACTTCATCCACGCTGCGACAGGACGTGACCTTACAATCCGGAGCGCAGAGAACGACGACGACGAGGTCCGGGGCGGCGGCGGCAACGACACCATCATCGGTGGGTTCGGTAAAGATGATCTGCGTGGTGGTGATGGAAACGATGACATTTCAAAGGGCACGGACAACCTTTTCGGTAGCCTGGATCTACCAAACGGAATCGAACCGATCAGCTTCTTGCTCGGCGAAAGCGGAAACGACACGCTCACCGGCGGTCGCGACACCGCCGATCTTCTCGACGGCGGGGAAGGCAACGACGTGCTCAACTCGCGCTTTGCGCCGCAGTTCGGGGTCGCTGCAGTCGACACCCTTAACGGTGGTGCAGGCGACGACACGCTGAACGCGGGCAATGGCTCCAGCACGGTGTTCCAGTTCTTTGACCGTTCCGGTTCGGATGTGATCGACGGGATCGATTTCGACCTCGACAGCTTCGCTTTCCTCGACAACGAAGCACTCTCCACCGAAATCGTCGAAGACGACATCCGCGTAACCTTGCGCGGCGCCGACGAAATCATCGTTAAAGTACAGGGAACGGCATTCACGCCGGCTTCGGTGGATCTTCAAAACGCCGAGGCGGAGCTTGCCGACCTTCTTGGTCTTGACCTCTTCCCCGGCCTTATCCTGAACGGGCGCACCGACGCTGAGGTGCTGCGCGGCAGCGAGGAAAGCGACACCATCACTGGAGGTGGCGGGGCCGACACGCTGATCGGCCTGGGCGGCGACGATATCCTTGTGGCGACCGGCGACGACCGCGTCCTTCTCAACGGCGGGTCCGGCAACGATGCCCTCACATCGGAAGGTGAAAGCGACGACAACCTCTTTGGCGGTTCCGGTAACGACACGTTGAGTGGCGGCGGTGGCCGAGATCGCATGCGGGGCGACGACGGCAACGACGTGGTCGACGGCGGCGCCGGCAATGACACGGTTGATGGCAACGACGGCTCAGACACCCTGCGCGGCGGCGATGGCAATGACCGCGTGAGGGGCGGAAACCAAGCGGACGAGTTGGACGGCGGTGCCGGCAACGATACGGTCGAAGGCGGCAACGACAACGACGTCATCCGCGGGGGTGCCGGCAACGATTCCGGGCGCGGTGGCAATGGCAACGACACGGTCGAGGGCGGCGAGGGCAATGACTTCGTCAGCGGCAACGACGGCAACGATGTCCTGCGTGGCGGCACCGGCGACGATTTTGCCTTCGGCGGCGCCGGCACCGACGAAATCGACGGCGATGAAGGCAACGATGGGCTCTTCGGCGGTACCGAGAACGATACGATTCGCGGCGGCACCGGCAATGACACGCTTCTGGGTGAAGCCGGTGACGACTTGCTTGTCGGCGGTGAGGATGAAGACAGCCTCGAAGGCGGCGAAGGTGTCGACGTCCTCAACGGCGACGCAGGTGCAGATACGCTCCTCGGCGGGGCCGGCGACGACGTGCTCTCCGGCGGTGATGGCGACGACAGCCTCGACGGCGGCGAGGACGCTGACGTTCTGAGCGGCGACGCGGGCGCAGATACTCTCCTCGGCGGGACCGGCGACGACGCGCTCTCCGGCGGTGATGGTGACGACAGCCTCGAAGGCGGAGAAGGTGCCGACGCCGTCAATGGCGACGCAGGCGCAGATACTCTCCTTGGCGGAACCGGCGAAGACGCGCTCTCCGGCGGTGATGGTGACGACAGCCTAGACGGCGGCGAGGACGCTGACGTTCTGAGCGGCGACGCGGGTGCAGATACTCTCCTCGGCGGTACCGGCGACGACGTGCTGAACGGCGGCGCGAACGAAGACCAAATCGATGGCGGTGAGGGCAACGACACCCTCAACGGTGGAACCGAGAACGACACGCTCGAAGGCGCGGCGGGCGAAGATCTCCTGCGCGGTGGCGCGGGCGCAGACGATCTCTCCGGTGGCACGGACGCCGATGAACTCCAAGGCGACGACGGCGACGACATACTGAAGGGCGACGACGGGAGTGATCTTCTGTTCGGTGACGCCGGCGACGACACCCTGCAGGGCGGTGCCGAAAACGACGAACTCCAAGGGGGTGCGGACAACGACCTCCTCCAAGGGGGCACCGGCGACGACCGCCTGTTTGGCGACGACGGACGCGACAGTCTCGACGGCGGCGATGGACAGGACAGCCTAGCCGGAGATGACGGCGACGACGCGCTCCTTGGCCGTGAGGGTGACGATGTTCTTCGCGGCGGCACCGGCTCGGACTCACTGGATGGCGGCGAAGGAAACGACAATCTCGCCGGCGGTGAGGGCAATGACTTAGTGATTGGCAACATCGGCGATGATGATTTGTTTGGTGACGCCGGCGACGACGAACTCGTCGGCGGCGACGGTAACGACTTCGTCGATGGCGGCGATGGCGATGACCTTCTCATCGGCGATGGCGGCTTCGACACGCTGATCGGGGGGGCGGGCTCCGACGAGCTTCAGGGCTTTGCCGGTGCCGATTCCCTGGAAGGCGGAGATGGAGGGGATCGTCTCTTCGGCGACCTCGGGGACGACCAGCTGAACGGCGGCGGCGAGCGCGATGAATTGTTCGGCGGCGCTGGTTCTGACCTTCTGGTGGGCGGCACCGACGAGGACACGCTCCGCGGCGATGACGGCGATGACACGTTGCTTGGCGGCGATGGTGACGACGAATTGTTCGGCGGCGAGGGTGATGACCTTATGGAGGGCGGAGCGGGCGCTGATCTGCTTGCCTCGACATTGGGAAGCGACACGCTCGTGGGCGGAACAGGCGCCGATACGTTCGCCGTCGACAACGAGGACGCGCCCGGCGAGATCATCGTCGTCGATGATTTTGCGCTGGACGAAGATATACTTGATATCGACCCCGAGGCCATCGTCGATAGCCGGCAGGAGGACGCAGACACCGTCATCGACCTTTCCGGCGGCCGCCAGGTCGTGCTGCGGGGTATTTCGCGCGAAGCGCTCAACGAAGCCGCGCCTGAGCTCGGCTTGATTGAAGACGTCAACGTTGCTCCTGATGCGCGCGACGATGCGCTCACCACTGACGAAGATACGCCGCTCACCGCGGACCTCTTCGCAGACAATGGCAACGGGCAGGATGGGGACGCCGATGGCGACTTCATCACCGTGACGGCGGCGCAGACCGCGGCGGGCCAAGAAATTGCCATTGGCGTCGAAACGGCGCTCGCTGAGGGCGGTGAGATCACCATCGATGCGGGCGGAGCGCTGCGCTTTGATCCGGGCGACGATTTTAACGCCCTGGCCCGTGGTGAGGTGGCCGAGATCGACCTCTCCTACACTGTGTCTGACGGCGAAGGCGGGACCGACGAGGCCAACGTCCAAATCGTCGTCACCGGCGTCAACGATGCGCCCGAAGCGCGGGACGACGCTTTTGTCGCCAACGAGAACGAGACCGCGATCATCGGCAACGTCCTCGCCAACGATGTGGACGTGGACGGAGACGCCCTCACAGTCGTCGCGTTCGACGAAACCTCAGCGTTGGGCTCGACAGTACGCGAAAATGACGACGGTACATTCGAGTTCACCTATGGTGGGCCCGATCTTGCCGCCGGCGAAAGCGTCATCGATACGTTCAACTATACTGTCAGCGACGGCGAAGAGACATCGACGGCGACTGTGAGTGTAGAAGTGCGCGGCGCCGATGAGGAAGAGAACGTCATCGAAGGTGACGGGGGTTTAAACTTCCTGTTCGGCACCGACGGCGACGATGTTCTCATCACCGGTGGCGGCGCGTTCGACTTCGCCACGGGCGGGGACGGCGCCGACCGCTTCGTCTTCTCCGACCGCGAAGACCAGCGCGATTTCGCAATCATCCGCGACTTCGATGCGTTGGAGGGTGACACGCTCGACGTTTCGGGCCGCGATGTTGCGTTCGCCTTCACCGTGGCTCGCAACGCGGTCGTCGTGTTCGATGGCAACGAGGGTGACACCCTCGTCCTCAACGGCGTCAGTGACGTCGATGACCTGGCGTTCGTTTAAGACGCCTTTCAGCCCCGTGGTCCCATGGGACCATGGGGCGCCTCGGAACCCGCGGCAAAATAATAGTTTTGAGCAGACCATGCGATCGCCTGATTGTATGGTCCGCTCTATTTCCAGAGCCGAGCTCAAGGCTCGATGAGACCGGCCTGGATCGCGCGCATTACGGCAGAGGATCGCGAGGTGGCGTCCAGCTTTCGAAAGACGTTCTTCAAGTGGTACCGCACCGTGTTTTCGCTAATGGATAGGATGCGGCTGACTTCCCAGTTCGTCTTGCCGCGCGCGACCCACTGCAGACAGTCAACCTCGCGGGCGGAAAGTGCTGGCACCTCAGCGGCGGGCGTCGGCCGGCTGGGCCCATTAATGCGCGTAAAAGCGTCGATGAACGCAACTGCCAGGAGGTGCACGTCATGGCGCGTGGAAAGAAAGTGCGCGGTGTGGTCGGGTGAGGATCCCTTCAGATAGGCGGTGACGCCGCGCATCTGCTCGACCGTGTTGAGCGGAACAATCCATGCGTGGGCAACGCCGAAAAAGCGCAGCGCGCGCAACAGCCACCGCGATGATCCGTTCGGGGGACAAGCATTGAGCTCAGCCACATAGTCGAACGGCGTGGCGGTCTGGGCCGCAAGCGCGGCAATGGGGCAAGATTCGCTTAGCCCCAGCTTCGCGAACGATTTGATGACCTCCGGCGCATAGTCTGCGGCCCAAAGATTTTGCGCTTGGTAGGGATTACCGAGACTGCTGCGTGTCACCGCCCAGGCATCAAAACCGTGGTAGCCCAGACGCCGGATCGCGGCACTCATCTCGGCCTCCAGCATCGCGGTGTCGTCAAAGTCTGCCGCCCGTGCGGCGAGGGCATCGGCGGCTGCGCCAGGATCTTGAAATTGGATGCGGGGATGCTCACCCATGGGGAGCCTCCCCGAGGAAGGGTTCTACGGTGCCCGTCACCACCGCCGTATCTTTTAGGGCCGAGTAGTGATCATGGCCGGGCAGCTTCACCATCCGCGTGCCCGGCACCAGCGTCGCAAGCGCCTCGGTCTCGTCCAGCGATACGAACGGGTCTGCATCGCCAATCATCAAGAGCATCGGGTTCTTGACCTTGGCGAAGTCGCTCTCGTCCAGCGTCAGCGGGCGTACGCGCATGTGCCAGAGCTGACCGAAAAGCTGCCACGGAGACGTCTGGCGGTGTGCAAGGGTGAGTGTCGCGCCGGTGGTCGGATTGTTGCGGAAGAAGCGCAGCGGATTGGGCACCACGTCGAGGTCTTTGCACGAGAAATGCTCGCGAAGCGCTTCTGCGTAGCGATCGGAGCGTCCGATGAACGGCTGCGCGCCGAGGAGCGCCACTCTGCCAATATGGTCCGGCTCATAGACCGCCATATGAAGCGCAATGATCGCCCCGCAGGAGTGACCAACCACGTCCGGCGGCTCGTCGAGATCCAGCATCTCGATAAAGCGCAGCATGTCCCAGGCCATGGGTCCAAAACCCACGAAGCGGCCGGCTGGATTGTCGGTTCGTCCATGGCCGCGGATGTCGGGCGCGATCACGCGATAGTGTTCGCTCAGCGGCTGGAACCAGCGCCCCCAGGCAAGGGAGCCCGTGGCGAGACCGGCATGGAGGAGAAGCACCGGGCGCCCCTCGCCGGCGGTGCGGAAAAACATCCGCATCCCCTCCACATCCCGGTAGTCCGTCTGCATCGGCGCGCTCATCGACCGCTATCAATGCCTTTCAAACACTGCGGCCGGGAGGCGGGCGTCATAGGGGTGGAATGGCCCGGATTGCCTTGCCATCGCACCGTCGCCATCGTCCCAGCAGGTGTTGCCCAAAGCGACCTGGAAATTGCCGGAACGTGGGCCAACTTGCACCTACCCGTTCGGGTACGCGCCAGGAACGGGCGGGCCTCGCACCACCCGTCATGATCTAGCGAACCGCGTGGCGCAGAACCCATTGGCGCGCCCGAAGGCGCTGCACCGGCGGGCGGCAATTGGCGCAGTCCGGCTGCCAGCAATGACGGTGCGCGACCCGCCTAAATGTGACACCATGGACGCCGGGAAGACATCGACATCCGGACCGCCTCTTCATGTCGACCGCCTTCGAACATCAAGCGAGCGATCGCGCCGCCACCGACGGCGACGACGCGGGGATGGCGACGTTGCTTCCGCCAATGCAGCGCGCGGGTTTCAGTGGGTTCTGCGCCTGGGCGAGTGCGAACGACGCCAGCGCCCTTGGCGACACCGGTTCGTCGGCCCAGACAAGCGTGGCAACGCCGGGCTTTCACTGTGATGTTGCGCGGGCGACGCCGATTTTCCGCAGGGTTCTTGCCGCCGGTCATGGCGGTGCGGCTGCAATCGACCTGTTGGCCGGCACGGAGCCTTGGCGAAACGACCCCGACTTCAACGAACTCGTCGAGCCTCTACAGGAAGCCTACGCCGGCGCGCTGTTGCTGTTTATCGTGCCATTTGCTGACCGCTGCGGCTTTTGCCTTGCTGGCGCGTACCATCCCGTTGAAGACCAAAGCCTCAGCACCGCGTTTGGCACTGTTGCTCGCCACTTTGCCGATGTCGTCGCCGCCTTCCCGCCGCGCCCGCCCGCTGCAGGTGACACCTATGCGGACCGTTTTTCCGCGCGCGAGCGCGACATCCTGCGATGGTGCTCACAGGGCAAAACCAATTGGGAGATGGCCCAAATCCTCGCCATCAGCGAGAACACCATCCGGTTCAACTTAAAGCGCGTGTTCCGCAAGCTTGACGTTGCAACACGCAGTGCAGCCGTCCGCGCAGCGCTGGATCGCGGTGTGATCGAGGCAGCTCCCAGCGAACGAAAAGCGGCGCTCACCGAGATGTACCGCAGCTTCGTGGAAGGCGATGCCGGACCGCTGCGCGCCCTTCTTGCTGACGATGTCGTGCTCGTTGCCACAGCACCGGAAGATCTGTTTCCCCATGCCGGTCGCTATGAGGGACCGGACGGGGTTCTCCAGCATGCTGCAGCCGTCGATAAACAGTACGCCTGCCACCGCTTCTTTCCGCTCATCATGGCAGAGGATGGTGACGAGGTTGCAGTCTACTTGGAGGTGGAGCTCACCCATCGCGCCACGGGACGCGCTATGTGCTTTGATTGCGCGCACTTCTGGACGTTCCGCGATGACAAGGTCATCCACTACGTCGAGATGTTCAACACCGCACAAGCGCACCGTCAGCTCGGCGGCGTCGAGCCGGTGCCCGAAAGCCGCCGCAAAACCGCAAAAGACTGATCTATCTCATTGATCTCAACTGTTTGTTTCTCGCTCCCAGCCAACACGCGCAGCGCTGATGCAAGCGCCTACGACGCCACCCGGCCAACCCGGCCTTCGAACAAATCGCGCCCCTCTACCAGCGCGGCGATCTTGGCATCAGCGATGGAGCGCTTCAGCATCCAAAACCCGCAATCGGGGTGCACATAGCGCACCCGCGCGGGGCCGAGGATCGACGTCGCCCGCTCCAGCGAACGGGCAATGGTGTCGGCGCTCTCAACCTCGGTGCGCTTCACGTCCACCACGCCCAGACCAAGACCGATTTCCGGCCGCAGGGCGCGAAATACCGCCACCTCTTCGGCGGGGCGGTGGGCCATCTCCATCACGATGTGGTCCACCCTCAGCGCATTGAGAAAGTCGATCAGCCGCTCCCACGTGCCGCTCTGCACGCTCTGCCCGCCATAGTTGCCGAAGCAAAGGTGGATCGCCGGCGTGGTCGTCACCGCATCGAGCACCACGTTCACCGCCTCGGCCGCCCACTCCCACTCCTGCGGATGGCCAGGCAGGTTCGCCTCGTCGATCTGCACCACATCCGCCTTGATGTGCGCCACCTGGCGGGCGAGGGCGCGGGCGATCGCCATCGCCAGCTCCGGCAGCTCGCCATAGTGCGTGTCGAGCAGGGTTTTGGCGAGCATGTGCGGACCGGTCAGCGTGAACTTGAGCGGGCGCGTGGCAAGCCGCTGTGCCCTCGCCGCAGCGCTGGGCAAATCCAACGTTCCACCGTCAATGTCGCCCACCACAATTCCGGCCGGCCTGACGCGAAAGCCCATCTGCGGGTTGTCCCGAAAGGCTTGGATCTCCTCAAACGTCAGCGCCGAGCGCACACCGCCCATCGGCCGGATAAAATACTCGATCATCCCGTTGGTCTCAGGATGGTTGATGTCGAAGCGGTAGAGTTCGCCGTCGCACACCTCGTCGATCCCAGCCGCCTCTTGCGTCGCGATCACCACCCTGGTGGCATCCGCGAGTGCCTGCTCGCTGGGCGCGGCCACCAACCAATCGGGGACGGGATAGGAGCCAACGACGGTGGTCTTAATCGATGGTGCGGCCACGGTGTCTCCTTTAAGTTGCCTGCGCCGCAGCACACAGCGCGGTTGACCCGGTGCGCGCAGGCCGGAATTATCGGTTTGGTGAATTGTAGGAGCAGCGGACGCAATGACGCAACAGGTGCTGGGCAGCGAGGCGGAGGCACCCACCACTAGGGCGGCGGCTGCCACCGCGCCGCTCGGCTGGTTTCGCCGGCATTGGATTGCGGTCAGCGCGCATCTTGCCGTGCTCGTCGCCTGGCAGCTCTGGGTGACGCTCGGCGAGGTGCCGAGCTACGTCCTACCGAGCCCCATCGAAACATTCGCGGCGCTGTGGGAGCCTTACAACTGGCTCCACAACACGCTTTTCACTGCCGGCGAGATTACCGCCGGCTACGCGCTCGCAGTCGCGGTCGGTGTCACGGTGGCACTTTTGTCGTCCTGGTCGCGCATCGTCGATCAGGCAGTGATGCCGCTCATGGTGAGCCTCAACATGATCCCGAAAGTGGCGCTCGGACCGCTCTTCATTGTGTGGTTCTCCTACGGTTTCACACCCAACATGCTCATCGTGTTCGCCATCTGTGTCCTACCGATCCTGCTCACCACCGCCCGCGGGCTGCGCGAGGTTGAGCCCGAACTTTTGGAACTCGTGCAGGCGCTCAAAGGCTCGCGCTGGCAGATTTTCACCAAGATTCAGCTTCCCAGCGCGCTGCCTTACGTCTTCTCCGGCATGAAGGTGGCCACCGTGCTCGCCGTCGCCGGTGCGGTGGTCGGCGAGTTCATCGCCTCAGAGGAAGGCCTTGGCTACCTCATGCAGCAAGTGCAAGTGACGCTCGACACCGCGGCAATGTTCATGGCCGTTCTCCTCATCACCTTAATCGGCGTCACGCTTTACGGCCTCGTGGTATTGCTTGAGTGGTTCACGGTTTCCAAGGATAGTCGCGTTGACGCAAGTTGAGCCACGCCCAGCCGCAACACGCGATCCGAAACGGACCAAGGCGGCCATCCTCGCCGCCGCCCGCGAAGTGTTCGCCCGGCGCGGGTTTGACGGCGCGCGCATCGACAGCATCGCGGCCGCGTCGGGCGTCAACAAGCGGATGATCTACTACTATTTCACCGACAAGGAGGGGCTGTTCCTCGCCGTCCTTGAAGCAGTCTACACCGAGCTGTCGCGCTCGGCCGAGGCGCTCGACCTCAGCGCCGACCCCGAGGAGGCGCTGGCGCGGTACGTGGAACTCACCTTCGCCTACTACGTGGCGAACCCTCACACGATCGCGATCCTCAACAACGAGAACCTTTACGAAGCGCGCCACCTGCGCGGCTCCACCGTGCTGCCGGAACTGAAGCGCCCCTACGTCGACAAGCTCAACCATGTTCTGCGCGCCGGTGCCGAACGGGGCGTGTTCCGCGCCGAGCTCGACACCGTGACCGTCCACATCACTGTAATCGCGCTGGTCTATTTGTTCGTTGGCAACAACGCGACGCTCTCGGTCTACTTCGAGCGGGACCTTGCCACCGAGGCCGCTCACGCCGCGTGGCTTGAGCACATCGAGGGCTGCGTCCTGGCGCTGGTCCGCGCGCCGGCTTGACGATAGAGGAGGACGATGTAACGATTTAGTTAAAACCTCGGAGGGCCTGCCTGTGTCCAACATGCCCAACATGTCCACCGGCGCACCGGGCATCACGCACCCGCTGCCGTTTGCCCCCATCAAAGCCACCTACGCGGAGGACGGCCATGTCACTGTGCCTGGCGTCTTCCCATGCGAGCGCATGGACGGGGCCATCGCCGACGCCACGGCATGGGGCGAAGAGGCGCTCGCTGCCATGTCCGCCGAGGAGCGGGCCTGGTACGCAGAAAACGCCGGCGCCTCCAGCGTCCTGCGCAAGCTGGACAATCCGCACAAGTCACGCGCTGTGTTTGAGGCGCTCGCCCGCGATGCCACGCTGGTGGGCCTCGTTGAGGGGCTGATCGGGCGCGGTGTGTCGGTCTATTTCAGCCAAGTCTTCTTCAAACCGCCGCACGGTGGCGGGCCAAAACCAGCGCACCAAGACAATTATTACTTCGGCCCCAGCGATCCGGACGGCCTCGTCACGGCCTGGATCGCGCTGGAGGATGCGGACGAGGCGAACGGGTGCCTGCGCTATGGCCGCGGGACCCATCGCGGTCCGATCCTGCCGCATACGGCACCCGAAGACCGCCCGTTCGACCTGCAGCTCAGCGACACCGACCTTGCCGGCATCCAGATGCGGCCCGCGCCCGTGCCAAAGGGCGGCGTTTCCTTCCACCACGGCGGCACGGTGCACCGCTCGGCAGACAACCGGTCGGCGCGCTGGCGCCGCGCGTGCGCGCTCCACTATGTGCGCTCCGACGTGGTGTTCCAAACGCCCGCGCTGCCCTACGATGGCGATCTCGTGCTCAAAATCACCGACGCCTAAAGGGCCCGCTATGGCCGCCGACCTGCCTGATCGTTTTGAGGACGAAACCCACCTTGAAGAGGTGATGACCCGGCCCGATGCGGCGCTGAGCGCCGATCTGGCGCGCCTTGCGGGCGACATCATGGTGCTGGGCGCGGGCGGCAAGATGGGGCCAACACTGTGCCGCCTTGCTAAGCGTGCCGCGCCCGACAAGCGGGTGATCGCGGTGGCACGGTTCAGCACCAAAGGCCTTGCGCACGCGCTCGAAGCACACGGCGTGGAAACCATCACGTGCGATCTGATGAACGGCGCCGCGCTGGCCGCGCTGCCGGACGTTGAAAACATCGTCTACATGGCCGGCTATAAGTTCGGCGCAACCGGCAACGAGCCGTTGATGTGGGCCATGAATGCCGCCGTGCCCGCCCGCGTTGCCGAACGCTTCGCCGCGGCGCGGATCGTGGCGCTCTCCACCGGCTGCGTCTATCCGTTCGTCCCCGTGGACGGCAGCGGCCCCACCGAGACAATGCCCATCGGCCCGCCGCCGGGTGAATATGCCTGGTCGTGCGTCGCGCGCGAGCGCATGTTCGAAGATGGATCGCGACGGCACGGCACCCCGGGCCGGCTCATCCGCCTCAACTACGCGATCGACATGCGCTACGGCGTCTTGAGTGACATCGCCACCATCGTCCACGCCGGCGAACAAGTGGACCTTTCGATGGGCCACGCCAACGTCATCTGGCAGGGGGATGCCAACAGCCACATCCTGCGCGCGCTGGCGCACGTCACGACCCCAACAAGCCCGCTCAACGTGACCGGTCCGCAGGTGCGCGTGCGCGACCTTGCCGACGCCTTTGCTCAAAATTTTGGGACCACCGCCACGTTCGCCAGAAAGGAGGCGCCAACGGCCTGGCTCAACGATGCCTCGGCCTCCTGGGAGATGTTCGGCAAGCCATCGGTGCCGCTCGACCGCATGATCGCCTGGCAGGCGGACTGGGTCGCCCGCGGCCTACCCTCCCTCGGCAAGCCCACAGGCTTTCAGGTGCGCGACGGAAAATTCTGACCACTGACGCGCAGCGATTTAACAGTGAAAGCCGTCAACTTTGTTCACGCGCGCCAGCCGCAAGCACTCCCACTTCAGCGGCACCCATCCCGACTAGTTCTTTTGGTGGGACACCAAAAAGCGACGTTCTTCCGGAGCCGACAAGTTCAGAAGCCCGCGCAGCGCCTGATGGGTCAACCCCGAAGAGCGCTAGCGTGGGTTGATGCATCGGGCGCTGCGCGGGAGCATGGACCAAGGCGGGAGAGTTTTGGCACGGCGCCCTGAAGCCGTGCCGCGCTGCACACAGTTCATGGTGACAGCATCCGGGACATTGCTGCAGCGAAGGAGCCGCAGCAAATTCCCGATCCTTTGACCTTAAGGCTGCGGCAACGTGATCGAGGTGTCGAGGTACGCGTTCGTCGCGGTCTCCAAAATGTCGAACGGCTGTTCGATATCGAAGTACGTATCGGTCAGCTCATAGTCGGCTTTGAGCCGCGCCTCGTCGAAGTGGCCAAGGCCCTTGGGGATGGAATCTTCGTCCGTCATCAGCTCCACAACGAGCGCCCAGTTCTGCAACTCGTTCGCCTTTTGCAGCCCCGTGTTGGCTGCCACCAGCGCGTCAACGCACGGCTCGGGCGTCTCCACGCACGCGGCGAATGCGCGCTGGGTCACCGCGACAAAATTCTTCACCGCCTCCTCGTTCTCATCCAGAAACTCGGTGTTGACGATGATGGAATTGCCGTACGGATTAACGCCGTGCTCCTTCCAAGCGAAAAAGCCCATGTCGTCACCAAGCTCGCGCTCGAAAATGTGGTGGATGTTGTAGAAGGACGTCGTCACGTCGAACGAACCCGATTTCAGCCCCGCGAGCTTGGCGTTGGGCTGCACGTTCACCCAACCCACCGATTGAGGATCCATGCCCACTGCTTTGGCAAGCGCCGGCCACATGGCGCGCGCTGCATCGGACGGCGGGTTGCCGATCTTCTTGCCGGCAAAGTCCTCTACGCCCTTAATGCCGGACGATTTGAGCCAGTACATGCCGTAGGGCGAGTTGGCGTAAATGTTCATCACCGCCTTAAAGTCCGCGCCCTTGCCGCGCGCGATGAGCGCGGTGCCAAGGTCGGCAAGCCCAATGTTGGACACGCCAATCCCGGTGCGCTGGGCGGCGAGTGCGGACCCTTTGCCCTGCTCGATGTTGAGGTCGATGCCGGCGTCCTCGTACCAGCCTTCCTGCAGGGCATAGTAGTAGGGCGCGTGGTCCCCGCCCGCGATCCAGTTCAAGATGAAATCGACTTCTGTGGTGTCCTGGGCGGCGGCGGCACCGGGGACCATCACCAGTGCGACCGCGGCTGCGCGTAACACGTTCCTATGCATAGTCTTCCTCCCCATCGGGCTTTTGACGCGATTGACGCTCCAAGCCGTCTGCTCCATTGTAACGGTACGGTTACTTCAGGGTGCGGTTGGCATTGATGGCTGTCAACGTCAAATGCGCGTCGGCCGCGGCGAGAGGGCGCGCATCCGGTGACGCGCCGCCTGCGCGATGTTGACGCTCGCCCCAACGCCGACCCTGGCGCCCCAGATCGCCGCCATCGTGCGGCGCGGCGCCGTGATCCCTGCCCATCCCCTCGCCCTCACCGAGGCGCGCCGCCTCGACGAGCGGCACCAACGCGCTCTCACCCGCTACTATATCGACGCCGGCGCGGATGGGCTCGCGGTGGGCGTGCACACCACACAGTTCGCCATTCGCGAGGCGGGTCTTTATGAGCCCGTGCTGCGCACCGCCGTGGAAACGGCGCGCGATTGGACCGATCGCCCGCTCTGGCTCGTTGCCGGTGTGTGCGGCCCCACCGCCCAAGCGGTCGCGGAGGCCACGACAGCCCGCGACCTTGGCTATCACGCCGGCCTCCTATCGCTGGCAGCGCTCGGTGAAGCGTCCGAGGACGACCTCATCGCCCACGCCCGCGCGGTCGGCGAGGTCATTCCCCTCGTCGGCTTTTACCTCCAGCGCGCGGTGGGCGGTCGTGAGCTTTCGGCCGAGTTTTGGCGCCGCTTTTGCGAAATTGAAGCCGTGGTCGCCATCAAGATCGCGCCCTTCGACCGCTATCGCACCATCGACGTGGTGCGCGGCCTTGCCGAAGCGCGGGCCGAAGAGCGCATCACGCTCTATACCGGCAACGACGACCACATCCTCCTCGATCTTTTGACCCCCTTTACGGTGATGCGCGAGGGCGAAGCGGTGACGATCCCCGTTCGCGGCGGCCTCCTTGGCCAATGGTGCGTATGGACGAACGCGGCCGTTAAACTCTTCGCCCGCGCGCACGAGGCCGTTGCCGCCGGCACAATCCCCTCCGAACTCTTGGCGCTCGACGGCCAACTCACCGATGCCAACGGCGCGCTGTTTGACGTTCACAACGACTTTGCCGGGTGCATCGCCGGCTGCCACGAGGTGCTGCGCCGGCAGGGTCTCTTGGCCAACCTCGTGCTGCTTGACCCTGACGAGGGGCTGAGCCCGGGCCAGGCCGCCGCCATCGACCGGGTGTGCGCCGCCTACCCGCACCTCACCGACGATGGGTTCGTGGCACAACACCGCCAAAGGTGGCTCGCATGAGCGCGACGACCGAGCCGGCGCGGCGCCCGTTCATCGACCTTCAAAACGTGCGCAAGGTTTATCGCAGCGGCGGCGAAGAATTCGTTGCGGTCTCCGATGTCACCATGAGCGTCATGGCGGGGGAACTGGTTTCGCTGGTGGGGCCCTCCGGCTGCGGCAAGACGACGGTGCTTAAAATCCTCGCCGACCTGCACGGCCATGATGGCGGCAGCGTGGAAATCGGCGATCCAGCAAACCCGTTCACGCCGGGGCGCGACGTGGGCATGGTGTTTCAACAGCCGCTCCTCCTCAAGTGGCGCAGCATCATCGACAACGTGCTCCTGCCGGCCGAGATCTTGGGCTTGCCCATGCGGCCCGCACGCGAGCGCGCGCGAGACCTATTGGAGCTTGTGGGCCTCAAAGGTTTTGAGACGAGCCGGCCCTACGAGCTTTCCGGCGGCATGCAGCAGCGCGCCGCCATAGCCCGCGCGCTGGTGCACGACCCCAAAGTGGTGCTCATGGACGAACCGTTCGGCGCGCTCGATGCGCTCACCCGCGAGCGCATGAACCTTGAACTTCTGCGCATCTGGCAGGAGAGCCGCAAGACGATCTTGTTTGTCACCCACTCCATCCAGGAGGCGGTGCTGATGGGCTCGCACTGCGCGGTGCTGACGGCGGGCCCGGCGCGCATGGCCGATTACTTCGCCATTGACTTGCCCTACCCGCGACGGCTCGACATGCGCCAGTCGCCCGAGTTCGGCGCCTACGCGCGCCGGATCTACGACCTGCTCGGCGTCGAATGAGCACAATAACCAAGGAGGACGTCCCATGAAATCGATCGCAAGAGCCCTCACCGGCTCGGCCGCCATCGCGGTGGTTGCGCTGGCAGCCACGACCCTGCCCGCCGCCGCGCAGGACTACTCCTGGACCCCCGATAAGCCCATCACCATCATCGTCCCCTGGGGTGCGGGCGGCGCCACCGACCAGGTCACGCGCGTCACCGCGGGCGTGCTTGAGGACGAGCTCGGCCAGCGCGTGGTGATCGTCAACCAGCCGGGTGCGTCGGGGTCGATCGGCAAGAAGAACGCATTTGAGGCACCGCGCGACGGCTACACCTGGGCGGCCGGCGCCCCCAAACAGCTGGGCACCTATAAGCTGTTGGGCCAATGGGACACCTGGGTGGATGATTGGCGGCTCTACAACACCGTCACCAACGTGCCACTCGTCGCGGTGAACCCGGACAGCCCCTACCAGACAATGACCGACTTCGTGGCCGCCATGAAGGACGGCAGCGTCACCATCGCCACCGCCGGCGCCGGCTCATCCGGACACGCCGCGGCCGAGGCGCTCAAAAACGCGCTGGGCGGGGACTACAAGCACGTCACCTATGACGGCGGCAATCCGGCGGTGGTCGCCACCGTGGCGGGTGAGGCTGAAACCACCACGCAGCTCGCCTCCGAGCAGGCCGAGATGGTGCGTGCGGGCCGCTTGCGCCCCCTTGCCGTCCTTGCCAGTCAGCCCTTGGAGATCAAGGGACATGGCAGCGTGCCCCCGGTGACCGACTTCGTGGAAGAAGACTTGCCGATCCTGTCCACCGCCTTCGGCATCTTCATTCCGACCGAGGGCACGCCGCCGGAGGTCATCGAGACTTTTGATCGGATCTGGGCCGAAAAGATTCCGAACGCTGCCCCGCTGCGGGACTATGCGCTGGAAAAAGGCGCGCTCTTCACCCCCGCCGCAGGCGATGACGCGCGCGCCAATGTGTGGCCCGAAATCCAGGCCGACGCTTGGTCGTTCGACGCGGCCGGCCGCACCGCCATGTCGCCCTCCGACCTCAACATTCCAAAACCCTGACACTGGTGGGGCGGGCGCGCCCCGCCCCCTCGCCGATCATGTCGCAAAACCCGCGCGCCGACTTCTGGTTTTCCATCGTGCTCACCGTGCTGGGAGCGGCGCTCGCGTTCGAATCCTGGCGTATGCCGCGGCTTCAAGACCTCGGCATCGATCCGGTCAGCGCGCCGGGCTTCACGCCGGGGCTCCTTGGGCTGATCCTCGCCGCGCTCGGCCTTCTCCTGTTCGCCCGCAGCGTGCGCACCCCCCTGACCGACGCGCCAAGCGAAGGTTGGGGCCGCTTTGCCATCACCCTTTTTCTGTGCCTCGCCTATGCGGTCGGCCTCGTGGGGCGGGTGCCCTTTTGGGCTGCGACCGCGCTCTTCGTCGCCGCGTTCGCAGGCGTTTTTGCCGCGCGCAGAGAGCCGCCTCTACGGGCCCTTGTCATCGCAGTCATTCTCGCCGCCGTCGTGAGCGCGGCGGTGACGCTCGTCTTCACCCGCGTCTTCCTGGTGCGATTGCCGTGAGCCCTCTTCCAGGTGCCGTCCGCTGATGGACGCGCTTTTGGACGTTGCCGGCGCCATCGGCGCCCTCGCGACCCCTTCAAGTCTCCTTAACGTGGCCTGGGCGACGCTCCTTGGCATGACCGTGGGAATGCTGCCGGGGCTCACGGCAACGCTCGGCATTGCGCTTTTGACCACGCTCACCTTCCGCATGGCGGCCGACGACGCCATTTTGATCCTCATCTCCATGTACGTCGGCGCCATCTATGGCGGCAGCCGCACCGCCATCCTTCTCAACATCCCCGGCACGCCCGCCAACGCCGCCTCCAGCCTCGATGGGTTTCCGCTTGCCCGGGCGGGCCGTGCCGGCGAGGCGATGGGGCTTGCCACCGTGGGCTCGTTCTTCGGCGGCTGCGTGGGGCTTTTGCTCCTTGCCCTCATCGCACCGCAGCTCGCCGAGTTCGGCCTCAAATTCCAATCCTTCGAGTTCTTCTGGCTTGCCGTTTTCGGTGTGGTCATTTCCGGCCGGCTGACGGCCATGGACGATCCCATCAAGGGCTGGATTTCGGGCTTTCTCGGCCTTGCTTTGGCGCAGGTGGGACAGGAGGGGATCCACGCCTATCAGCGCTTTTCCTACGGCTCGGTGGATCTGGCGGGCGGTTTTGGGCTGCTGCCAGCGCTTGTGGGCGCATTCGGCTTTGCTGAGATCCTCACCGTGATGAAGCAGCGTGCCTACGAAACCGTCAACAACGTGGGCACCCG
>JBCCYN010000021.1:0-37438 GCA_039189655.1 Pseudomonadota bacterium
CGCACGGCCTCCGAAATGGGGCCGTGCGCGAGCATCCTGAACTCGTGAAGAAGTATCTCGGCACCGTCGTTCCGGTGAGTGACCCCTTTTTCGCCACGCTCAACTCGGCGGTGTTTACCGACGGCTCGGTCGTCTACATCCCGCCGGGTGTGCGCTGCCCCATGGAGCTGTCCACCTACTTCCGGATTAATGAGCAAAATACCGGACAGTTCGAGCGCACCCTCATCATCGCGGACAAAGGCTCTTACGTCTCTTATCTGGAAGGCTGCACCGCGCCCCAGCGGGACGAGAACCAGCTCCACGCCGCTGTGGTGGAACTGGTGGCGCTGGATGACGCGGAGATCAAATATTCGACGGTGCAAAACTGGTACCCCGGCGACGCCGAGGGCAAAGGAGGGATTTACAACTTTGTCACCAAGCGGGGCGACTGCCGCGGTGACCGGGCGAAAATCTCTTGGACCCAGGTGGAGACTGGATCGGCCATCACCTGGAAGTACCCCTCTTGCATCCTGCGCGGGAAGGAATCCCGCGGCGAATTTTACTCCATTGCCATCTCCAACGGCCGCCAGCAGATCGATTCGGGCACCAAGATGATCCACCTGGGCGAGGGATCGTCGAGCCGCATCATTTCCAAGGGGATATCGGCGGGCCGTTCCTGCAACACCTATCGAGGTCTGGTGCTTGCTAACCGTAAGGCGAAGAACGCTCGGAACTACACCCAGTGCGATTCGCTGCTGATCGGTGATCAGTGCGCGGCGATCACGATCCCTTACGTGGAATCGAAGACCGGCACCGCCCAATTCGAGCACGAGGCGACGACGAGCAAGATTTCCGACGACCAGCTCTTCTACGCCCGTTCCAGGGGGATCGGCGAGGAGGAGGCGGTGGCTCTCATCGTCAACGGTTTCGTGCGCGACGTCATCCAGCAGCTTCCCATGGAGTTTGCGGTGGAAGCCCAGAAACTGATTGGCGTCAGTCTTGAGGGTTCGGTGGGCTGATCGCCCACGCCCCACGCCCCAAAAGCTCGAACTCAGCGCGGCAGCGGCCGCCGATGGTGGAATAAAGACATGTTGAAGATCGAAAACCTGCACGTGAAGGTGGAGGACGAGGACCGCGAGATCCTCAAGGGCCTTTCCTTCCACCTGAAGCCGGGTGAGGTGCACGCCATCATGGGGCCGAACGGCTCGGGCAAGTCCACGCTGGGCAACATCATCGCCGGCAAGGACGGCTACGACGTCACCGAGGGCTCGGTGGAGTACCGCGGTGAGGATCTTTTGGAGATGGAGCCCGAAGAGCGTGCTGCGGCGGGCGTCTTCCTGGCGTTCCAGTATCCGGTAGAGGTCCCTGGCGTTGCCACGATGACCTTCCTCAAAACGGCGCTTAACGCCCAGCGGGAAGCGCGTGGGGAGGGGGCGCTGTCGACGCCGCAGTTCATGAAGCTCGTGAAGGATGCGTCCGAAAAGCTGGGCGTACGCCAGGAGATGCTTCGCCGCCCCATCAATGTGGGCTTTTCCGGCGGCGAGAAAAAGCGCAACGAGATCATGCAGATGGCGCTGTTGGAGCCGACCCTTGCCGTGCTCGACGAAACGGACTCAGGTCTTGATATCGACGCGTTGCGCATCGTTGCGGAGGGCGTGAACACCTTGCGTTCGCCCGATCGCTCCTTCCTTGTCATCACGCACTACCAACGGCTTCTCGATTATATCAAGCCGGACCACGTTCATGTGCTTGCCGACGGCAAAATCGTGCGCTCGGGCGGGCCTGAGCTCGCCCTGGAGCTTGAGGAGCGGGGCTACGCCGAATTCTTAGAGGCGGCGTAAATGGCGCTTACGACGGTCACCACCGACGCCGAGCGTACCCTCAGCGCCATGTTTGAGCGGCGTTCGGCGGATTTTTCCAGCGCGCCGCTGGACCGCGCGAGGGCGGACGCATTTCAGCGTTTTTCCGCAGCAGGACTGCCCCACCGCCGGGTGGAGGCGTATAAGTACACAGATCTAAAGTCGAAGTTGCGCACGCTACCCGAGCCGGCAGGGGAAGTGTCCGAGGCGGACATCGAGGCTGCTCTTGGCGCCCATCCACCTTTCACCACCGACGCCCATCGCGTGGTCATCGCCAACGGCAGGCTCATTGAAGAGCGCTCTTCGGTGCCGGAAGGTGTGAGGCTTTCGTCAATTTTGTCATCGGGCGCTGATACCGAGGATGTCGGTGCGCTGGTGGCCGACAATGATGATCCGCTGACGCTTGCAAACATCAGCCTCTTTGAGGGCGGCGCGGTTCTGCACGTGGATGGCGAGGCGGGTGCTCCCGTTGAGATCGTGCATGTTTTGCCGAACGGTGCGCTCGCCATGGGGCGGGTGGCGATTTTCGTCGCGCCGGGCATGGGAGCGAGCATCATTGAGCGCTTCCTTTGTCCCGCGGACGGGGTTGCCAACAACCTTGCCGAGATCACGGTCGGGGCCGGAGCGCGGCTTTCGGTGGTGCGCATCGCCGAGGACCACAGCACCGGCTACAGCAGTTTTTCAAACCACCACATTACGGTTGCCGAGACCTCGCAACTTGAGCACCTGACGGTTTCCACGGGGCTCGGACTGACGCGCAACCAGGTGTTTTGTGCGGTCCGTGGCGATGATGCGGAGGCAAATTTCCGGGCCGCCACGGTGGCGGTGGGAGCGCGTCACGTGGACAACACTTTGGTGATGCGCCACGACGCCCTCCACAGCCGCTCTTCAGAAGTGTTTCGCTCGGCGGTGGGAGACGGCGGCATTTCCATCGTGCAGGGGCGCATCATCGTCGATCCGGGCGCGCAGAAGACCGATGCCAAGATGATGTCGAATGCGCTGTTCCTCGACGATTCGGGCGAGGTGGTGAACAAGCCGGAGCTGGAAATATTTGCTGACGATGTGCAGTGCGGCCATGGCGCCACGTCCGGCGATCTCGACGAGGATCCGGTCTTCTATCTAAGGGCACGCGGCATTCCAGAAGCGGTGGCGCGGCGTCTTCTGGTGGAGGCGTTCTTGGTGGATGCGCTAGATCGCGTGGAGGACGACGCGTTGCGCGATGGTCTTGCCGACAGTCTGCGGGCCGCCTTGGCAAAGAATTTGGGCGGTGCGTCGGATGCCGTCGGGTTACGAAAAGCTGGGTGATAAGCGCATGAACGTGCACGCCAAGCCGTTCGACGTGGACAAGGTGAGGGCCGATTTCCCGATCCTTGCCCAGAAGATCAACGGTAAGCCCCTGACCTACGTGGACAATGCCGCCTCGGCCCAAAAGCCCACGCCGGTGCTTGAGCGCATCATGCAGGCTTACACCCAGGACTACGCCAACGTGCACCGAGGGCTCCACACCCTCGCCAACCGCTCCACCGAGGCCTACGAGCACGCCCGCGCCGTCGTGCAGCAGCATTTGGGTGCCGGCAGCCCGGAAGAGATCATCTTCACCCGCTCCTCCACCGAGGCCATCAATCTCGTCGCCCACGCCTATTTGCGGCCACGGCTGCGCGAGGGCGATGAAATCGTTCTGTCGGTCATGGAGCACCACTCCAATGTCGTTCCGTGGCACCAGCTTCGGGTGGAGAAAGGGGCGGTCCTCAAGTGGGTGGGGCTCAACGAGGATGGGACGCTCGACATGGCGTCCTACGCGGCCGCGCTCTCGGATCGGACGGTGATGGTGGCGATGGTCCACATGTCCAATGTCCTGGGGATCACCACCCCGGCGGCGGACATCGTGCGGCTTGCCCACGAGCGGGGTGCCGCGGTGCTCTTGGACGGTTCCCAATCGGCGGCCCATGGACCCATCGATGTGACCGCGCTCGGTTGCGACTTTTTTGCGTGCACGGGGCACAAGATTTACGGCCCGTCCGGGATCGGCGCCCTTTATGGCCGGCGTGCGCTCTTGGAGGAGATGCCTCCCTTCATGGGCGGTGGCGAGATGATCCAGTCCGTTACCCAGGACGCGGTCACCTATGCTGGTCTTCCCAACCGCTTCGAGCCCGGCACGCCGCCCATCGTGCAGGCGATCGGTCTAGGCGCGGCGATAGAGTACGCCAATGCCCTGGGGTGGGAGAACATCCAGGCCCATGAGGCGCACCTTCGCGACTACGCGCGCGAGCAACTCAGAGCGCTCAACATCGTCAAGCTCTACGGCGACAGCCCCAACAAAGGCCCCGTCTTCGCGTTCAATCTGGAGGGGGCTCACCCCCACGACGTGGCGACGATCCTGGACCGGGAAGGGGTGGCCTTGCGGGCCGGTGCCCATTGCGCTGAGCCGTTGATGGCCCATTTTGGCATGAGCGCCTCGTGTCGAGCGTCCTTTGCCATGTATAACAGCATCGCAGACGTCGATCGGCTTGTGGCGGCGGTCGAGAAGTCCCATAGGTTCTTTTCCTGAGGAACATCCATGGACGCACTGGCGCAAGAGACAGACACGGAAGCGCCTGATTTGGATCAGGAATGCGAACCGGTTTCGGCGATCCCCGCGGAGGAGCTGGACCGGATCACCCAGGATATCATTGCGGCGCTCAAGACCGTCCACGACCCGGAAATCCCCGTGGACATCTATGAGCTCGGGCTCATCTACCGTGTCGATATCGAGGACGACCGCTCGATCCGGGTGGATATGACGTTGACCGCACCGGGTTGTCCTGTGGCTGGCGAAATGCCGGGCTGGGTGGAAGATGCGGTAAGCACCGTTGAAGGCGTCGGTGCGGTGGAAGTCCATATGGTTTTCGACCCGCCGTGGGATCCGTCGCGCATGTCCGATGAGGCGCGTGTCGCGCTGGACATGTTCTGAACGGCTTGATTGGGAGGGCAGAGCTTAGTGTCCCGACCTCAGGTTATGACGCTCTCCGACGCCGCCGCTGAGCGGGTGCGGGAGATTATGGCGCGTCAGGACCCGCCACTCGCCGGCCTTCGCGTGGGCATCAAAAAGGGCGGCTGCGCGGGTATGGAATACACCATGGATGCGGTGGAAGAGCCGGATCCTAAGGACGAGGTGGTGGAGTACGAAGGGGCACGCGTTTTCGTGGAGCGCATGGCGGTGCTGTTTCTGTTGGGGTCGCGGATGGATTTCGAGGTGACGAAGTTCCGCGCCGGCTTCACGTTCCAAAATCCCAACGAGGTTTCGGCCTGTGGATGCGGCGAATCGGTGGATCTGAAAGCCGCGCCGAACTAGGGCGTGTTTCAGCAACATGGGATCATGTTGCGAATCGAACCGCACGGAAAGAAAAGAACTTAGCGCGCTGCGCGTGTTCGGGTTGGCAGACGCGCTCTAATCTTCTGGTTTTTCAATGTTTTTTGGCGGCGGCGTGGTTCGATGTTGCCATCGCAGGCTGCCTGCGGATCTACTGCCAGTGTTCTGCAAGCCAGTTTAAGAGCTTCTGCTCAAGGTCCGCGCAGATGGCGTTCTTCGATGACGGCCGGCTGGTTTTGAGTCAGCGCCCGTTCAAGGCACCGATGGGCGAGGGCGAGCGTCACTGCGGGATCCTCGTCGCGGTATAGGTCTACGACACCGGCGGCGAGGTGCACGCTATGGGAGGCCATCCCGTCGCTCGGGTGCTCTGGCGAAGCAAGTTTCGCCGCAATGTTGCCCACGAGGACCCCGGCATTTCGGGCCGACCGGCCGGGCAAAACCACGCAAATCGCGCCCCCCTCAACGCAGTGGGCCATTCCCACTTCGCGAAGAGCGGCTGAGAGGGATTTGCGCGCATCCTCAGTGGCTTGGATTGGTTTTGGCGTTTGTTGCCCGTCAACGGTGTGCGGGCGAAGGTTCATGAGCAATAGCGCTGCGGGTTTGGTCTTGAATGGCGCTCCCATCCAGATCCGACGGATGTCGCGCAGGACTACGGGCCAGGGGACGTCGTGGTCCGCAGGTGCCGGTTCGGGCGCACAACACTCTTGCTCCCGGCGCGTCGGCTGCTTTTCGACGGAGCTGCCAGAGGGTACGCGGATGACGCGCGCCCGGGGCTTGAGATGTTTATCAACGACGCTCGCGTACGGTCCCAGAGTAGTGCTGTGGTCCGCGCTCCCTTGGGAGTTCTTGGTTCTCACCTCGATGGGTGATGGGAACCCACGAACGCCGGGTTGCCAGCGAGCGCTCTGGGGGAACGAGCCTTCTTCTTTCAACGTCACTGCCTTTTTCCGCCGCGTCTTTGCGCGTTCTTGGCAGCAAGCTTTAACGAGGAGGGTTAATTTTTGATTAAAGGTGCGCTGCCAACGGGTGGCTTGCGCCTACTCGGCGGTCGCGGGGGCCTTCTGCGTTGTCCGGCGTGTTGTTGGTGCCGGACGCGGGGCCACGGGACGCAGGAGGAAGGCTGGCACGTAAGGCGTATCGGCGTAGATCAGCCGTTGCTCGGGCTGCGGCTTTTGTCCGGACGTGCGCGACCTTGGTTTTTCAGGCTCCGGTGTGGGTTTCCGCGGAGGCTGTTCGGCCACCTTGGCGTCGTGGGGTTTTGCCTTTCCAGGCTTCCGTTCGCGACGCTCGCTGCCGCGTTCTCCCGGCTTGGACCGCTCACGACGGGTTTTCTTGGCGGGGGCCTCGGCTTGGATGGGCTCGTCATCAAGCCAGCTCACGGTGCGGTTGAGCATGGTCTCGATGGCTTTGACGAGTTTGTCGTCCGACGCCGTGGAGATGGAGAACGCTTTTCCCGAGCGCCCCGCGCGGCCGGTTCTGCCGATGCGGTGGACGTAGTCCTCGCTGTTGTGCGGCACGTCGTAGTTGAAGACGTGACTTACTTTCGGAATGTCGAGACCGCGGGCTGCCACATCGGACGCCACAAGAAGCGTAATCTTGTTGTTCTTGAAGGCGTCCAGCGTCGCCATGCGGGTGCGTTGGTCCATGTCGCCGTGGAGGGCGCCCACGGAGAAGCCGTGCCGCTCCAGGGAACGAAACAGGGTGCCGATGTCCCGCTTGCGGTTGCAGAAGATGATGCCGTTGGACAGGTCTTCTTCGCCGTGGAGAAGGCGGCGCAAGGTGGCGCGTTTTTCCGCTGGCGACCCCGCCGAGCTGACGAACCACTGCTCCACCGTTTCGGCGGTGGAGGAGGGAGGCGATACTTCCACCCGGGTGGGGTTGTGCAGGAAGCGGTCAACCAGTGCCTGGATTTCTTTGGGCATTGTGGCCGAGAAAAACAGGGTTTGGCGGGTGATCGGCAGCAACTTGCAGATGCGCTCGATGTCCGGAATGAAGCCCATGTCGAGCATACGGTCGGCTTCGTCGACAACGAGAATTTCGATCTGCTGCAGCAAGAGCTTGCCGCGCTCGATGTGGTCGAGCAGGCGGCCTGGGGTTGCAATAACCACATCAGCGCCACGGTCGATCTTGCGGTTTTGCTCTTCGAAGGAGACGCCGCCGATGAGGAGCGCAACGGTCAGCTTATGGTTGGTGCCGTAGCGTTCAAAGCTTTCTGCAACCTGAGCGGCAAGCTCACGGGTCGGCTCCAGGATCAGTGTTCTTGGCATGCGCGCCCGCGCACGTCCCCGCTCCAGCAACGAGAGCATGGGCAGGACGAAAGATGCGGTCTTGCCCGTACCTGTTTGGGCAAGCCCCAAAACATCTTTCTTTTCAAGGGCGTGCGGGATTGCCTCCGCCTGGATGGGCGTTGGTTTGGTGTAACCCGCTGCTGACACGGCGCTCAGCACCTTTGCGCTGAGCCCGAGCTCACTGAACAATACGTCAGAAATGGCTAGTTTTTCTCGTGCTGGCCGGGCGACCGTTAATGTCGGCCTCGCGGCGTGCTGATCTTTAAAGACCCTCTGGAGTTAGCTAACAAATGATTTTGCGATGTCAACACATGTTGCGAATGGTTTAGCTGAAATCGCTGTGCATACTGCGGCAGTTGAAACGATGATTATCGGTTGACGTGAAAACAATGAACTTCTCGCAACGGCGCCTTTATCCGAGCGCACGATCGGCGAATTTTGGGCGCAGCGCGGTGGCGACCTCGGAACCGTTGGCGGCGCAGGCGGGGATGGACATCCTCGCGCGGGGCGGAAATGCCGTGGATGCCGCCATTGCCGCCGCCGCGATGCTTACGGTGACGGAGCCTACCAGCAACGGTCTTGGTTCTGACGCTTTTGCCCTGGTGCATGATGGTAAGGCGCTGCATGGCCTGAATGCTTCGGGGAGGGCGCCCGCCGGCTGGTCTTTGGAGCGGTTTGCCGGTGCTACACAGATGCCGACGGACGGTTGGGATTGTGTGACGGTCCCGGGGGCCGTGTCGGGATGGACTGCGCTGCGCCAACGGTTCGGCACCATGCCCATGGCGGCGCTGGTGGAGCCGGCAGCGCTGGCGGCGCGGGAAGGGTTTGGCGTTGGTCCGGTGACGGCTGCGTCGTGGAAGAAGCAGGTCACGCGGGTGGGGGATGGGGACGGGTTCGCCCAGACTTTTATGCCGGGCGGACGGGCGCCTGAGCCCGGCGAGCTCTTTCGGTTCTCGGGTGCTGCAGATGCGCTGGAGCTGATCGGCGAATCCGATGGTGCCGCGTTTTACACCGGGGCGATCGCCGAGGAAATCGTGAGCGCCTCTCAGCGCGCGGGGGGCGTCCACACCCTGGAGGACTTTGCCGCCCATCGAGCCGACTGGGTGAGGCCGATCTCGGTGGATGCCTATGGTCTTTCAATCCACGAAATTCCGCCGAACACCCAAGGCATTGCCGCATTGATTGCGCTTGGGATTTTGGAGCGCCACGATCTTGGTGACGAACCGGACAGTGTGCGCGCAGTTCATCTGCAGATCGAAGCGATCAAATTGGCGCTGGCGGACGTCTACGCCCATGTGGGTGATCCTGATTGTATGGGCGTCAGCACCGACCAGTTGCTCGCCCCGGATTACCTGGACCGCCGCGCAGCGCTGGTGGATTTGGCTCGGGCGGGTGAACCTGAAACCGGGATACCGCAGGGCGGTGGTACGGTTTTGCTTTGCACGGCGGATCGGAGCGGGATGATGGTCTCGTTCATCCAGTCCAATTTTCAGGGCTTTGGGTCCGGCTGTGTTACGCCCCGCTACGGTGTGAGCTTGCAAAACCGCGGTGCGGCGTTTTCGCTTCAGGCGGGGAGCCCGAATGTGCTCGGGCCCGGAAAGCGTCCATTTCATACGATCATCCCGGGATTTGCCACCAAGGATGGGTCGCCATTCATGGCGTTTGGGGTCATGGGCGGACCGATCCAGGCTCAGGCGCACATGCAACTCGTCACCCGCATTGCTCGGTTTGGGCAGGGTGTTCAAACCGCGTTGGATGCCCCGCGATTTCGTTTCATTGGAGGGCGCCAGGTGGGCGTGGAGGACTTCTTTCCGGCGGAGACCTTGGATGGGCTCGCCGCGTTGGGCCACGACGTGGTGAAGGAGACCCCTAACGTGGAGTTTGGCTTTGGCGGCGGGCAGGTCGTCGTTCGGCACGGGGAACTCTTTGCGGCCGGTTCCGACCCCCGCAAGGATGGCATGGCTCTCGTTCGGTAGCTGGGACGCGCCTCGGCACTTTTGGAGCGCGAGGCATTCCGGTGTTGGCCCAAGTAGCGGCTTTTTCTGTAGTTTTTTGCGAGCGGCTAGCCGAGGAGAACGCCGAACTCCACCTGGCCGCCGCTGGGGATGCGGCGTGTCCACGGGTCGGGGCTGATGCGGTAGGTCAAGGAGCCCAGGGCGTCGGAGCGTGCGCCGCAGATTCCGACGATCGCTTCCGGCAGGCTGATTTCCATGGTCCAATCGTCCACCGTTTCGTCCGCGGTGCTGCTGACGGTGACGTGCAAATAGTTGTTGCGGCCCAGAGCGCGCAAATCGGTACGCACTTCCAAGCCTTTAGAAACGTTTGAAGCAATACCCGAGAGCGTCACGATTTCGGCCCTTTAACTAACTAGTGCGCCGGACTTAGGCATTTTTTTCTGAACCGCACGTGACCGGGATCACGATATAGGTTCGATCGCCTCGCTCCAGCACTGAGGTTCGCGTAATCTCCACACCTTTAGAGTAGCAAAAATTAACGCGCACGGTAAATGCGATGGAATTCATAAAATTCGCGTGATACTGAACATTTCTGGAAAGATTTTTCGCGTTTGCCCCGTCATGGCTCGCGATTATGAAGGGCGCCGTCGCGACCGATGGTCCGGAAAAAACAGTTACGCGCCCCTGTATGGCAGGCTCCCCCGTCGCCGCCCACGTCCACCCGCAAGATGAGGGCATCCTGGTCGCAGTCCACCAGGATTTCGCGCACGTGCTGGAGTTGGCCGGAGGTTTCGCCCTTTTTCCAAAGGGTTTGGCGCGAACGGCTGAAGTAGTGGGCGTAACCCGTGGAGAGGGTTTCGCGCAGGGCGACAGCGTCCATGTGAGCCACCATCAGAATTTCCTGCGTGTCTGCGCGAACTGCCACGGCGGTCAGAAGGCCAGAGGCGTCGAATTTGGGCCGGAAAACCTGGCCATGCTCCTGGATCTCAGGGTTCGGCGATGGGGACTGGAAGGGGGCCATGGGGTGTTCTGGCTTTCGTCACATTTGGACCCGCTCTATATTGGGGCCGGTGGAGGGCGTCATGCTAAGCGATCTCTATAACGAAAAAATTCTTGCCCACGCGGCGAACATTCCGCGCGTTGGTCGGTTGGCGCAGCCCGATGCGAGCGCCACCCAACGTTCGCGGCTTTGTGGCTCCCAGGTTACCGTCGACGTGGTCATGGATGGCGATTTGGTGGTGGATTTTGCCCATGAGGTGAAAGCCTGTGCCCTGGGTCAGGCGGCGTCCTCGATCATGGCGGCGAGCGTAATCGGGGCGACAGTGGCAGAGTTGGAGACGCTAGAGGGCGAGATGACGCGCATGCTGGCGAAGGAAGGCCCTGGCCCGGGAGGGCGGTGGGGTGAGTTTGCCTGTCTCGTGCCGGTGGCAGACCACAAGTCCCGGCATGCCTCGACGATGCTCACCTTCCGAGCCACGCTTGAGGCGGCGCGGAAAGCGGTTCTTGCGCGCGCGGCATGAGGCCCGTTGCATCGTTACTGCGGGGGCTTGTGTTCAGCTACAGGGTATTGCTCTCACCCCTTCTGGGTCGACAGTGTCGCTATCTGCCCACCTGTTCTGAGTACGCAGACGAGGCGATTAAGCGTCATGGTGCCTGGCAAGGCGCGTGGCTTGCGGTGGCGCGGATGGCACGGTGCAATCCTTTTGGTGCAACGGGGTTCGACCCTGTGCCGGATTTACCGCCCGATGCGCGGCGCCGTCCCTGGCTTCATGCCCGTTGGACAGGCCGGCATATACCGCGATCCCAGAGGCTCGACGGTTAGCGCAGTCCGGTCCGATGGAATGAGGTCGGCGCTCTATCGTGTTGTTTTTGCCGTATCATCTGGGCAACGTCGTTGCGCTGTGGCCGGATCGGGCTTCTAGCGACGGTCTCGGTCTTCCACCGTTTCGCGTCGGATTTCGCGCATTTCCAGGTAAATGAAGAGCGCAAACGCTGCGCGTACGCCGGTGACGAGCACTAGGCGAATGAGGCTCTCACGGGTCTGCGTGGTGCCTGCCAAAATGACGTCACCGATTATGATAAAGTCGAGCCCGAGCACCATGTGGTTGAGAAGGTCAACCCGCAATTCCCGGTGCCGGTGCATGGCTTTCCACCCGCGCAGGCGATCCACCTCCAGGAGGGCGAAGCGAAAGACATATCTAATGACGGTGTAAAATAATATGGCATACCCGACGCCGTCCACCAGCAGCGTCAAAGTGTCGAGCACATCTCGCACATCGTTCGGCATCATTGCACCGAAACTGGCCCAAACGGACCGGGCAGTCCACCGCCATCGTTGAAAGGTGGCCCCGTCCGCGTCCCTATCCGGGTCGGTTGTGGTGAATATCCCTCGGGCAAAGACCCGTGGCAGCGCCGCATCGATGTCTTATTCAACACCGTCCACGTTTCTCCGTTGCAGCCATGCAAGATGGCGCGTTCTGATCGGCGGCTCGTTCGAGCGTTGCCATTTCGCCAGCCTCGGCCGAGGATGCGCCGCTAATCCCCATGAACGGCACCACGCCAATCGCGACTTTGGAATGCGAGTCGACTATTGTGGGCGCTGCGGGAAATTTGAGCGGCGGAGTGCCATGCGCCTCACTATCCAGCACGAGACACGCTACCACTACAAAAACGCCCCCACATCGGTGATCGAGTTGTTGCGGTTGACGCCGTGCAACAGCGACAATCAGTCGGTGCGCGATTGGCGGATCGATGTCACCGCAGACGTGCCTTTGCAGCGGTTTAATGATGCGTTCGGCAACATTACCCACACATTTTCCGCCGCCGGGGCCGCCGAAGGGCTCGTCATCACAGCGACCGGCACCGTTGACACCAGCGGCGCTTCGGGGGTGGTGACGGGGACTCGCGAGCGCCTTCCGGTGGATGTTTTCTTGCGGGAGACGGAACTCACGCAGGCGAATGCAGGGCTCATTGCGCTCGCCCACGACGCGGTCGACAAGAGCAACGGCACGGCCCTTGATGTGGCGCACAAGTTGAACGGTCTCGTCCATGATCGGATCGCCTTCGAGCCGGGCGCCACTGATACGGCGACGTCGGCGAGCGAGGCGCTTCGGGCCGAGCGTGGGGTCTGCCAGGATCTCACGCACGTTCTCATCGCCGCCGCCCGAGCCTATGGGCTGCCGGCGCGATACGTGTGCGGCTACCAGTTCGAGGATGGCCGCGCGCGCGATACCCACGCCGGCCACGCCTGGGGCGAGATTCATGTGGACGACCTTGGTTGGGTCGGGTTCGACCCCACGGCCGGTGCCAGCAGCAACGAGACCTATGTCCGGGTTGCGGTGGGCCTCGACTATTTGAGTGCAGCCCCTGTGCGCGGCGCCGTCTACGGCGGTGGTGGTGAGAATCTGAGTGTCACGGTGACCATGGACGGCGGCGGACGGCCTCATCCCCTGGGGCAACGCCAAAGCCAGGCCCAGGCCGGTCTTCAATCGCAATAGGGGCTCGGCGCATCGATACGATGTCCGCACGGATGAAGGGCGCTGCTTGATGACCGGTTGGAACGCCTTTCAAATGCTGCCAACCTCCCAAAGCGCTGGCGAGCAAGGATATTTTAGCGGAGCAAGCATGACATATTGCGCTGGCCTGTTGCTCCGTGACGGACTGGTGATGGTGGGCGACACCCGCACCAACGCGGGCGTCGACAACATTGCAACCTTTCGAAAGCTGCAGATTTTCGAGGTTCCGGGCGAGCGGGTGGTGGCGGTGGCCACCGCCGGGAACCTTGCCGTCACCCAGGCGGTTATGAGCCACATTGTGGAGGGCTTACCCAACCAGAAGGGGCTCGTGCAGACGGTCTACACGGTTCCGTCGATGTTTGAGATGGCTCAGTTTGTGGGGCGCGCCGTGCGGACCGTTCGCGAGCGCGATAGCGACGCGCTTAAGGAGGATGGCGGCACCTTTGACTGCTCGCTTTTGGTGGGTGGGCAGATCGGCTCGCGGCGGTTGCGCCTTTTCATGATTTATCGCGCCGGTAATTTTCTGGAAACCACCGAGGACACGCCCTATGCGCAGATCGGTGAGCACAAGTACGGCAAACCCATCTTGGATCGGTCGGTCACCTTCGATACCGGTCTTGATGAAGCGCTGAAAATCGCTTTGATTTCCATGGATTCCACCATGCGCTCCAACCTTGCGGTGGGGCTGCCAGTGGATGCAATGGTGCTTCCGCGCGACCGGCTTCAGACCACGGTGAACGTGCGCATTACCGAAGATGACGACTATTTCGGTTCAGTTCGGGCCCGCTGGTCGAACGCGTTGCGGGAGGCGCACCAATCCATCCCGAACCCTCCCTACGGGGAAGCGCGGGACCCCTAAGGCGGCTTTTAGCAACGTCATTTCATGGCGCTTCAACGCGTCATGACTTAGCGCGGGCGCCGGGGTGGCGGCCGCACGGTGTTGGCTGTCTTACCAAGGCCCGCGCCAGCCAAAGCATTCACCTTAAAGGAGTGTCTGTAGCGTCCTGTGAGTAGTTGAATGCAAGCGATTGTGAGTGAGCTGCTGTCTTCCGCCGCGACGCTCGTCTTGTTTTCATTCGTTGTCGGCGTGATCTTCGATAGGACGCAGCCTGGTCTTGCGCGCGATTGCGCCATTGGGCTGGCGGGTGGATTGTTCACCTTGTTCGTGATGGCGTTTCCGGCCCAATCATCGGGCTACTTGGTGGACGCTCGCACACCGCTCCTTATCGTTTCGGCTTTGTTTGGCGGACCTGCCGGCGCGGTCGTTGCGGCACCGTTACCCTTGTCCATCCGGATTGAGCAGGGCGGCCCGGTTATGGCTGCGGGTGTGAGCGGAATTTTGCTTGCTTGCCTGATAGGGGCTTGTGCGCGGCTTGCCTTGGGACGACTGCGGATCAAGTTCAACCGGCGCGCGGTGGCCGGGGTTGCAGCAATCTCGCCTCTGGTGCTCCTGTCCATGCTCGCAACGCCCAGCGTCGTGACCGCGGAAACGATTCGCAACATCTTGCTTCCCCTAGCCGTTTGGACGCCGCTTTCGACGCTTTTCCTCGGCATGCTGGTGATGAACGAATGGACGCGGGCAAGATCCCGCGACGCTGCCAATGTGGAGCGCGAGTTTTTGGCGGATGCGGATCTCGTCAGTGCTGAGTTTATGGAGGCCAAGCTTCAGCACACATATCGTCTCTACGAGCGCTATGGGGTGAGCACTGCCTTCATGCTCGTTGCCATCGACGACAGCGGCGAGTTGATGAAACGATGTGGCCCCTCCCAGTGGCGCGAAGTCTACGAGACCGTGGGCCGAGCCCTTCGCCGTTCGGTGCGGGACTGCGATCTTTGCGCGCCCATGGAGCAGGACCGTTTTGGGGTTTGTCTGCCTTATGTGAATGCTGATGCGCTGGTGGAGGTGGCCGAGCGCATCCAAACGGATATTGCCGCGGCCTCAGCGCGGACTGGAATGCCGCTCACGGTATCCGTCGGCTACGGTCATGTGGACAGTGCGAACGGGGCTCTCGATTTGGTGGTCTTGGCCGAGGAGGCACTCATCATGGCGCGGGCGCGAACGCCCCGCAGTGCCATCGGTCCGCGTCCATCCCACGGTGACGAGGTGGTGCGGTCTTTTCCGGGCGCAGTGTTCGAGCCCGACCGCCTTCCGGTGGCGATGACCGCATCAACGGTGCCGTTGGCCTCCACCGCATTGCCGGCTCCTGCCGAAAAATCGGCGGCCTGACCGATAGGCGATTAGCCTGGGCGACCAGCGACCTTCTGCCGCCGGCCTTGGTAACGGGAGCGCCGCGCCGCGGTAGACGCGAGTACCCTTCTCAGTCTCGGCATGGGACGGTAGGCTCTTGGCGGCGGTTTTCCGTCTCGGGAGGACCGCAAACTCATCAAGCTTCAGCACCGACCCCCAACCGGACCGGGTTCCCATGACATCGATTGTCCTCATCCATGGCACCAACGCCGGCCCCTGGACGATGGTGAACCTTGCCCAGCACTTCGCGGCCGAGGGCAGGACGATCCACAGCCCGGCCTATCGTTTCCATGATCCCTCCCCGTCCGAAGAGAACCGGGATCAACTGACGAACCTCAGCATCGCCGACTATGTGGACGACATTGCCACGGCCGTTTCTGGGCTTGGAGAAAAGCCCATCCTCATTGGGCATAGCCTTGGGGGGATTGTGGCGCAGAAGCTGGCGGCCCGGGGGATGGCCCGGGCAATCGTGCTCCTCAATGGGAGCGTGAACCACGGCACGCTTCCAACCACGGATGAAGAACGTGCTCTTGGCAGGGCGCTTATGGCTGCGGGGCCGTTTTGGGACACGGTGTTGCTGCCGGACTTTGAAACCATGGCTCACTACGGGCTGAACAAGCTGCCGCAGGCGGAGCAGGCGGCGGTTTTTCAGAAGCTTGGTCCCGAGTCCGGCCGGGTCATGTTCGAGTTGTTTTTCTGGATGTTCGACGCCAACCGCACCACCGAAATCGACTACGCCGCGGTGGATTGCCCCGTCCTGTCAATTTCGGGGAGCGATGATCTGGCCATACCCCCGTCCACTGCTCGCACCATTGCCCAAAAACATCGTCATGCCACGTTCCGCGAAGCGAAGGGATTTGGCCACTACATGCAACTCGAACCGGACTGGCGGGAGATCGCTGACATCGTTTCCGCTTGGCTGGAGCCGTTGCCCTAGGGAGAGGCGCCTCGCGGGCCAAAGGTTGGATTGCTCTCGGTCGATCTGTAACTTGCAGTGGGAGCAGACGCTTTGTGGTGTTGAGCAGAACCGCCGCTGACAACAGCGCAGGGTGATCAGAGCGACCGCAAAGATGTTGAACGGACGTCGGTGCAGCGGTTGGCGTGGGATGGTGAGGCGCTCGCGCTGAACCTTGCGGTAGCGCTCGAAGTCGGCATGGAGCGCGCTCAGACGCCGGCCTTATCTCCAAGCCAGTAGGCGCCGCCGGCCGCTTATGCCTAGAACACCCGCAAATCTTTCGTGGCTGATGCTCCAAGGCGTGACTGTTCTTGGATGAACGTCACCCCGAGCAGCGCCTGGCGCGCCGGGAGCCAGGGAATTAGCCCTTCCGGGCCTACGGAATGAATGCCCAAAAAGTTCAATTTTTTGGCGATCTTGGCGGGGAAGTATCGGGGCGACCTTAGCCGTGAAGCCCATCGTCGGTGATAAAGAACGCTACGCCGTCGGTGGCTATATCCTCGGCCGGTCCATATTTGGCCAGCTCTTGGCCGAGGTCCGTTTCTGCAGTGCCAACCTCGCCAAAGGGAGCGAGCGGGTCCAAGGCATCGAGCGATGCGATGGAACGTTCTCCAGGGATTGCCCCCTGGGCACCAACTCCGGTCTCACCAGGTGACCGTGGGCCGTTCTGAAAGAAGAACGTGTCTTCGTCTTCTAACCCCTCGGTGGGGGTGCTGGTCGCTTCATCGGCGGCAGGGTTTGTCCTTGGGTCGGCCACATCCGCACGCGGCGCGCGCGCAAGCTGGGTGAGGGCCGTCGGCATGGCTTGCGGGACATCCTCGCCGAAGTTGGCCGGTGCAAGGCCAATGGGAGACAGCGCTGCGTCGGCGTCGCCGGCAAATCCTCGATCGTTGATGGAGGCGAGGGTGGAGAGTTTTGCCGGTTCGCTGTGCTCGGACAGCGATGGGGCTTGGGAGCGAGTAGCGAGTTCGGCGTGCCGCGGGTCCGCCGGATCGGCAAATTCATGGAAGCGAGGCTGCTGGACCGTGCCGCGCAGGGCTACGATTCCCGCCCCGGCATTGAAAACGACGCCATCGTCCGACTGGGCAAATCGTTTTGCCCAAACATACTGATCAAACGCTGCGGACACGATGCGAAACTCCCGCACAACTCAAACAACTGCCCGGCGAGAGCAAGACCACCGTCCGCCGCCGCACCGATAGGTCGGCATCGCGGTTTAGGTGACCTGAAGCTGCTTGGCTGCGCCCGCTGGTCCCATCTAGCCGCTGCAAGAGGGGAGAAGGCGCACTCGCTCGGTTATCAGGAGCATTGCGCGCTTCGCTGGGCCGGGACTTGCGTCCGTCGCGTCTTGAACCAGCGCTGGGGTCGTGGGCCGGATCGAACCAATCTTTTCCGCGGCTCTGCTACGCGCCGCCGGGTTCTCGGAGCCAGCCGGGTTCGATTTCGGGAAGGGGAATGGCGGCTTTGAGAGCCCTGGTTTCAGGCGCCTGGGGTGCGTTGAAAATGCCCGCGGTCTCGCCTTCTTCCACAATGCGACCTTCGCTCATCACGATGAGCCGGTCGCAAAGATGACGCACCACCGAAAGATCATGGCTGACGAAGGCAATGGTGAGCGAAAGGTCTCGCAGGAGCGTCTTCAACAGGCCGATCACCTGCGCCTGCGTGGACGTATCGAGGCCCGAAACGATCTCGTCGGCGAAGATGAACCGAGGGCGGGGCGCGACGGCTCTCGCGATCCCGACCCGCTGGCGCTGGCCGCCGGAGAGTTCGTGGGGGTAGCGGTGGGCGAAGGCACTGGAGAGCCCCACTGCGTCGAGCGCCTCCATGGCCTTTGACCGAGGGTTTTCGACGCCGTTGAGGCGCAGCGGCGCTTCGACAATCTGGCGCACCGTGTGACGCGGATTGAGGGACGAGGAGGGATCTTGGAAGATCACCTGCAAGTCCCGCCTGAGCGGCCTTATGGCCTTTGGGGAAAGGTGGGCGATATCCGTACCGTCGAATTCTATAGAGCCAGCGGTCGGTTCATGGAGGCGAACCAGCGTTCGCCCCAGCGTCGACTTGCCAGACCCCGATTCGCCGACAATGCCGACGCACGAGCCTTCCTCCACCCGAAAACTGAGCTTGTGCAGAATTTTTACACGGGGGGCAGGGCGCAGCATTCGCTTTGCGTTGAGATCGGGCAGCGACAGGGAAAGATCGGTGACGCGAAAAAGGGTCATGGACGATACGCGTCGTCGGCCGCTGCCACGTCCCGGGCGATGGTGGCGATGACGTCGGGCGACACCGGTCGCAGGGCATCATCGGGGCGATCGTAGCGGGGCGTCGCGGCAAGGAGCGCACTGGTGTAGGGCGATTTCGGCGCGGTCAGGAGATCGGCCGTGCGTCCGCTTTCCACCACGAGCCCGGCATAGAGCACCGTCATCGACTGGGTGATTTTCGCGACGACACCGAGATCATGGGTGACGAAGAGGAGCGCCGCGCCGTGCTTCACCTGCATCTCGGCAATGAGCGCCAGGATGCGTTTTTGGACCGTCACATCGAGGGCGGTGGTGGGCTCGTCGGCCACGATGAGGGCCGGTTCGGCGGCAAAGGCTTCGGCAATGAGGACCCGCTGGCGCATGCCGCCGGAAAGCTCGTGGGGATAGCTCGCCATCACGCGATCCGGGTCGCGGATCTGGACTTCCTCCAGGAGTGCGGCGGCGCGGCGGTCGGCGGCGGCGCGGCTCTCGCCCAGTATTTTCGTAAGCCGGTCGGTGAGCTGGCGTCCGATCCGTCGGGACGGGTTGAGTGCCGTCAGCGGGTCCTGGGGGATGAGCGCCATTTTTCGGCCGATCAGCAGGCGACGCTCCCGGCTCGGCAGGCTGAGGAGATCGCGCCCGGCAAATAGGATTGCGCCATCGATCACCTGGGCCGCGCGGGGCAAAATTCCGAACACGGCTTTGCCAATCATCGATTTTCCCGCCCCCGATTCACCGACGAGGCCGTGCACCTCGCCCGGGGCAATCTTGATATGGACACTGCGCAGGAGCCGCTGCGTCGGATCGCCCTGGAGAGCCACCGAGAGATTTTCGATGGAAAGGGTCATCGCAGCACCGGATCGAAGCGGTTTTTCAAACCTTCACCGAATTGGCTGAAGGCGAGCACGGTGAGAAAGAGCGCAATGAGTGGGAAGACCAGAACCCACCAGGCCTGATGAATGGCGGTGCGCCCTTCGGCAATCATGCCGCCCCAGGTGGGATCGTCGGTGGAGATGGAAAGGTTCACGAAGGACAAAATCGCCTCCACGATCACCGCGATGCCCATCTCCAGGGAGAGCAGGACCACGATGGCGGGAAGGACGTTGGGTAAGACTTCGCGCAGGAGTGTGCCCCAGCGGGAAAAGCCTGCAACGCGCGCTGAGTCCACGTACTCCATGGCTGATTGCTGCATGGCTTCGGCGCGCACCACCCGGCAAAAGCGCGTCCAGTCGATGACCGCGATGGCGATGATGACCGATGTGAGCCCCGTCCCGAGCACCGCCACGAGAAGGATCGCGAAAAGGACCGGCGGGAAGGCCATCCAGATGTCGACGATTCGCGAGATGATGCGGTCTGTCCAGCCGCCGAAATAGCCCGCGAGGAGCCCCAGGGTCGCACCGATGAGGCAGGCGGCGAGCCCGGCGATGAAGGCGACGATGAAGGCGATGCGCGTGCCGTAGATGAGCCTTGAAAGGACATCGCGGCCGAGGCTGTCGGTGCCCAGCGGATAGCCGGGTTCCGCACCCGCCATGAAGAAGGGGGGTAGCCGGGTGAGGAAAAGGTCCTGGTAGAGGGGATCGTGGGGGGCGAGGAGCGGGGCGAAGAGGGCGGCGAGCGCGGCGAACGCGAGCCAGGATCCGGCAAGCCAAAGGCGTGGCGCAGGGCGGCTTTCGCGCCGGCGTGGTGCGGCAAGAAGCTCGCGCTCAGCCACGGCGGAGCCGCGGGTTCAGCACCGCGTAGAGGAGGTCCACCAAGAGGTTGATGGCGACGAAGAGGACGGCGAAGAGAAGGACAATCCCCTGGATGAGCGGCAGGTCGCGGTTGATCACTGCGTCGATGGCGAGATTGCCGAGACCTTCATAGGAGAAAAGCCGCTCCACAATCACTGTCCCGCCGATGAGAAAGGTGAACTGAACGCCCACGAGCGTCATGGTGGGAAGGACCGCGTTGCGCAGCGCTTCGCGCAGGAGGACCCGGGTCTGGCCGAAGCCGCGCGTGCGCGCGATCAGCACATAATCCTGGGTCATGGTTTCCTTGAGCGAGGTTTTGAGGAGCTGGGCGATCACCGCCGCCAGGGGAAGGGCAAGGGCAAGGGCCGGCATCAGCATGTGCGACAGGAGGTTGCGCACGATGTCGAACCGGAGGGTCAGGAGCCCCTCAAAGAGATAAAAGTTGGTGACGAAGGGGAGGTCCAGGCGCGGTGAGACGCGCCCCGAAATTTCGAAGATCGGGAACGCCACGCCGAACACGAGGATGAACGTGAGCGCCCAAAGGAAGTCGGGGATCGAAAGGGCAACGCCGTTCGCAACGTCGACAGTGGCCTCGGCGGGTGTATCGCGGTAACGCGCGGCGAAGATGGCCGCGGTGCCGCCGATGAAGACGGCGATGAGGAGCGCCAACAGGGAAAGTTCCAGGGTCGCCGGGAGGCGCGAGAGCACCACTGTCGCCACATCCTGGCGCAGCGAGATGGACGTCCCAAAATCCCCCTGAAGGACATTCCCCAGCCAAACGAAGAATTGCTCGGGGATGGATTTATCAAGGCCGTAGAGGGTTTTGAGGCGCAAGATGTCGGCTTCGGTGGCGCCTGGGGGGAGCATCATGGCGATGGGATCGCCTGGCGCGATGCGAATGACGACGAAGACCACCACCGCAACGCCGAAAAGGGTGATGAGGGTGGTCCAAAGGCGCGTGAAAGCGGCGCTCATGGGGCCGCTGAGGAGGGGAGGCGCCGACGAACTTGCATCTTTCCTGCGCTAAGGGTCAGCAACTTTGGCAACCGCCAGTTCGGCCCGAGGCGCACACGTGTGCGCCTCGTTGTTGGGGCTGGGTATCTATGGCGAGACCCTGACTCGTCGGTGGCCTAGAGCAGGTCACACGATCATGCGATCGCATGACCTGCTCTAAGGTCTTGTCTTGCCGCGCGGTTCGAGCCGCAACATGATTCCATGTTGCTGAAACGCGCTCTAGCTTGCCGGCTTCATCAGGAAGGGCATCACCGCTCCCGTTGCGTTGGGCGTCACATCCACACCGTCGGCGTGGATGATGGGCTGCACGTACTGGAGGAGGGGAATGACGTAGGCGTTTTCGGCAATCATCTTGTCGACGGCCTGATACCCGGCAATGCGCTTTGCTTCGTCCGGCTCACCCCACAGGGGCAGGATTGCGTTCATCACATCCTCGCCGTCCCAAACCGAGTGCGGTGAAGGACCGAACATGGCAAAGCCGGTGGAGGTGGCCGGATCGCCGATGGCGTTCCCCCAGTTATAGAAGGCGGCCGGGGCCAGCTGGTCGGCGGCGCGTAACTCGAAGTGTTTTGCGATCTCGTAGACTTCGATTTCCGCTTCAATCCCGACCCGACGCCATGCGCCGACGATGGCCTGGATCATCTCAAAGTCCTTCGGCTTGAAGCCGCGGGTCGTTTGGATTTTGAAGCGTACTGGATTGTCAGGGGAGTAGCCTGACGCCGCGAGCAGTTTTGCCGCTTCGTCCGGGTCGTAGCCAACCTTGGTGCTGGCATCAAAAGCGGCGTATTCGGGGGCTTGCAACGTGTCGATGGCGACGCCGTAGCCTGATAAGAGCCGCTCGATGAGGAGGTCTTTGGGAACAGCCAGCGCCGCCGCCTTGCGAACGTTGGGGTCCGTCATCGGTTCCACGTCATTGAGGAAGATCATCGCAATATCGGAAACGGGGATGGTCTTGCCGCTAAGGCCGTCCTTCCCCTGGAGCCGGTCGAACTCCTCGTAGGGAATGTCGAAGGCAACGTCAGATGCGCCCGACTCCACCTCCGCCACTCGCGACGTAGCGTCCGGCACGAACTTTATGATGACGGTTTCGTATGCCGGCTCGCCGCCCCAGTAGTTTTCGTTGGCTTTAAGGCGGACGAAGGCGTTCTGCTGAAACTCGTCCACCATATAGGGGCCGGAGCCCACCGGATTTTGGGCAAAGCCTTCCGGTCCCACTTCTTCGTAGTAGTTCTTCGGCAAGACATAACCGGTGAGGAACGCCATCCACTTGAAAAGGGTCGGTTCAAACTCCAGCACGTCGGCGGTGATGACATTGCCGTCCACTTCGAAGTTGCCGACCTTCGACCAGACGAATTGGATGGGGTTCCCGGTGGCTTCCTGGCCGGCGCGTTCCAAAGACCACACCACATCTTCAGCGGTCAGCGGGTCACCATTGTGCCATGTGACCCCATCGCGGACCACCATGCGAATTTTCGTGTTGTCGTCGGTCCAACCCCACTCGGTGATGAGGCCAGGTTCGAAGGAAAGGTCAGGCTTTTGGCCGATATACTGGTCGAATACGGAGCGATAGATGCCCTGGATCGTCGGGTTGACGGCGGAGAGGCCGACCGTCGGGTCCCAAGAGGGGAGCGGCACATTATAGGCAATTGTAAGGGTATCGTCCTGCGCGGCCGCCGACGTCGCGGCCAGGGGGGCCGTCAACGCGGTGACACCCGCCGCGAGCGCGCACATGAAAAGTGCGCGGCGAGAGATGGGCATAAGATCCTCCGGTCGCGGCCAGCTCAACCAAATTGCCCACCGCGGAATGTTTCATATCTGAAATAGATCAAAATCTAACAATTTTGCCCTGTCAACGCGCCGTTGGAGGAACGGCCCGTTTCTCTCGCCGCGCACCGCGCGCCTGGTCGTCCCCCGATGACCAGGCTCGCGGCTTCTTTTTGGCCGGTTCGACGGAAAGTCGGCCCCGCCAACGTTTTCAGGGCGCTTGTCGCGCCTCACAATCAGTCAGTCGTGCTGACTTAAAAAGCGATGTCTTCAAAGTCGCCGGGAGCGTGTTATGGGCCCCGTGCGTCAACGGCTATCGCAGAACACACTTGCGAACTCGGCCCGTTGAGCACTGGGCGCTTTATTGTTGGCGGTTATCGCCGCCGTCAGTCCATTAAACGTTGATTTCGCGATACTATAACACTTCGCAAGAAATATACCTTTAGTAAGTCATTTTATATTGCCTCATAATGAGAGGTTTGAAGTTAAATCACGATTTTTTCTTTAAACGCAGAACCACTCTTGATGACTAATTTAATGCAAAATTCGGCAATGGGTGCATCCCCCATATGGGCTATGGGCGGCCCTAGCGTGCTAAAAAATCAACGCCAAAACTCATCATTAGCCGCACGAGCTGGGTGCGCGTGGCGCACTCGGTCTTTCCTAGGATTGACTTCACCTGGGCGTTGATTGTGGCAACGGATCGATCCCGGCGCTCGGCGATTTCGGTATTGGTGAGGCCTTCGGCGATACTATCGAGGATCTCGAGTTCCGTATCGGTGAGGTTGAAAACCGTGCGCATGGGCGAGGTGTTGCAGACGAAGGCGCGGCTGGTGTCGGTGCTGTAAAGCATGAAGCCGGCAAAGGGGGCCGTCCCCATCTCCTGCGACGTCGCGAGGGGGACAAGTTCGATGCACAAATACCCGTCGTCATCGGCGGCGACGGCCTCCTTGCGGGGGCGCGCGCCGAAACGGCCGTGGTTGAGGGCATCTTCCTTGAGGCCTTCATAGCGAGCTTGATCAGAGATGCGGCGGAACCGCAGGCTGCCTCCCGGCGCGATCTTGAAAACGTTGGTGGCGGCGAGCTGGCGCGAAAACTCCCGGTTCTGCACGACGACGCGGCCGAGGCGGTCCAGCAAGCATACCCCCACAGCCAGGCAATCCATGGCGGCAAGGACGGCGTTGTTCGTCGCCGCAAGCTGCACGTTGGCGCGACCAAGGTCGATGGCTTTGGCAAGGTGGGGCAGGAGGAGCGCCGCACTCTCCCGCTCGACCACCGAAAGCGGCCCGCGCTCGATCCCCAGTTGCACTGAAAACCGCGCGACAGCCTTGTTGTCCTTATTGAGAAGCCCGGCCGCTCGATGAAAGATGCCAAAGTCGCGGAGGCGCTTGACGTTCGGCCGTGAGCCGAGCTCGGACGGGTCGTCCACCAGAACCGTGTCGTCGATGAGGTCGATGCCGTCCGAGCTGAGGGAGTGCGCCTCGAAGACGGCGTGGTCTTCGGCTTCGATCTCAAAATAGCGGCGCAGATAGCGCTCCAAAATTACCGGGTGGTAGCCGCTCGATGTGAGCGGTGCGTGGAGGCGTTCGCGGTCGTCGATGCCGGTTTGCTCGAAGATGATGATGCCCTTGGCGCCCAAACGGTGGGACAGACGGTCGAGCACGCCGGGCCAGTGCGCCGGGTCGCCCACGGCATCGTAGATGCGCAGCACGTCATCGCGCAGGTCCATCGCCCCTTGCCCCGCCACCACGTCTCCTTTCGCAGTTCGTTTACGTGCGCGCGAAGATAACTAACGGTTGTCTTCGGTTGGGGAAGGGTGGCTGTTTGCTTGGCGCGATGGTCTCCGTCAGCCGCCGACGATGTCCTTGGCGGCAAGGTAGCCGGAGCCCGCACCAACACCGGCCCCGGGCCAGGTGGAGGAGCCGATGTGGTAAAGGCCCTTGATGGGGGTCCTGTGGCCGGCCATGCCGAAGGCCGGGCGCAGCATGAAATTTTGCCTCAAGTGGTGGCTACCGCCGAGGGAATCGCCGCCCACGAGATTGCGGTTAAAGGCTTCAAGATCCTGGGGCGAGTGGACGGTCCGCGCCAGCACGGAACCGGAAACCCCGGGGGCGTAGCGCTCTAAAATGGCCATGACGCGGTCGGCCATCGCTTCCTTTGCCTCCGACCATTCGTGCGCGCTGATCTCGCCGGCGGCATCACCTAAAATGGTGGCTGGAACCACGCGCACCTGCAGCCACAGGACGTGCTTGCCGTCCGGGGCTCTGGACGGATCGATGGCGGTGGGCTGGCCCACAACGATCCCAGGCTCGGCGGGCAAAAGGCCTTCGGTGGCCTGGGCGTAGGTTTGCGACAGCAAAGCAAGGGTTGGCGCCAGGTGGACGTAGGCGAATTTTTGTAGTTCCTCGCCCGCCGTCCAGGGAGGGAGTGCGTCACAGGCGATGTGGATCATCATCGTTCCCGGACCGTGCTTCCACCCCTTGAGCGCAGCATCGGTGGGCGCCTTGCCGGTGGATCCGACCATGGCAAGGAGCGACTGGGGCGTGAGCGACGCGAGAATGGCTTCCTTGGCGCGGAAAACTTCGCCGTCATCGGATTTTACTGCCACGGCGCGTCCGGCGTTTACTTCGATGGATGTCGCGGTGGTTCCGGTCCTCACCTCGCCGCCGGTCGCCTTAAGAAGCCCTTCCAGCGCCTGGGGTATGACGCTTGCGCCCCCTTTGCCCAGAACCATACCGAAGGCCTGGTCTGCCATGGACTCCAAATAGGGAAACAGCGCACCGCCCGATGCGTCTGGCGGGAAATCAAGGTGCATGGCCCAGGGGGCCAGCGTCGCCTTGAGGTGCGGCGAGTTGAAATTCTCGTCCAGAAACTCGCGAGGGCTTGCAAGAAGAAGGCGTATGGCATCCACCGTCCACGGGCGGCCCTTGGCGCGTAGGGTTTTAACGGCAAGGCGGAGCAGCGGGCGGAGCCGCATGGGGGTGCCGAGGAGGGCGAAATAGTGGGGCGCATCCTCGGAGAACGCTTCGGTCATGGCGCGCCAGCGTTCCGCGTCGGCGCTGTCGAAGGCGGCAATGCGCGACGCGTTTTTCTCCAAATCGTTGGAGATGCCGAGCCAGCGGCCATCCGGAAAGGGGTTCGCGAAGCAATCGCTCACCGGAGCATAGGCAAGGCCGTGCTCGGCAAGTTTCGGGCCGTAGGCCTGGGCGAAGGGGGAGCCGGCAAAGAGGGAAAGGTTCATGGCCGCGAGGTCATGGCGGTAGCCCGGGAGCGTGACCTCCTGGGTGGCCGCCGCACCGCCCACCCGCTTATTCGCCTCAAGGACGATGACGGATCGGCCGTGGGCGCTTAGGTGGACCGCTGCCGCGAGGGCATTGTGACCGCCGCCGACGATGACGTGGTCATAGGATGTGGAAGCCAAACGTGCCCCTCCCGGCGGTTGTGCTGCCGCCATTGGGGCGGTCCATAGCTCCTGGCGCAAGGGGCAATTGCAAATGCATGGATCTTCCCTCTACGGTCATTCCCGTCAGCGAGTGGGAGAAAATGTCGATGTCAGCTTTGGGTGATATGGCCGCCGGGCTCTTGTCGGGGTCGATCGAGGTGGTGGATCTGTCGGGGCCGTTGGGGCCAGAGACGCCGCTCCTCAAGCTGCCGCCGGAGCTGGCGGTGGACACCCCGAAAATCGAGATCCACGAAATCTCGCGCTACGACAACAACGGGCCGTTCTGGGCGTGGAATTGGCTGAAGCTGGGGGAGCATTCCGGCACCCACTTCGATGCACCCACCCACTGGATTACCGGGAAAGACTATGCCGACGGCACCACCGACACGTTGCCGGTGCAAAAGCTCGTCGCCCCGGCGTGCGTCATCGACTGCTCGAAGGAGGTCGCCGAGAATCCCGATTACATCTTGACCGCCGATAGGGTGCGGGCCTGGGAGGCGCAGCACGGTGAAATCGAAGCCGGCTCCTGGGTCCTGATGCGCACGGACTGGGACCGCCGGAGCCATTCGGAGGCAGAATTTTTGAACGCTGACGCCACCGGGCCCCATTCTCCCGGACCGTCGGTGGACTGCGTGGAACTGGTGGTGGAACGGGGCGCAGTGGGTTGGGGCACCCAGTGCATCGGTACCGACGCCGGGCAGGCGGGCGGCATGGATCCACCGTTCCCGGCCCACAACATCCTCCACAAACACAACCGCTACGGCCTTGCGAGCCTTGCCCATCTCGACCGGCTACCGCCCAAGGGCGCCATTGTGGTCGCCGCACCGCTTAAGATCGTGAAGGGAACCGGAAGTCCGGTGCGAGCCCTCGCCCTGGTCGCACGCTGACATCAGCGCGATGGCTTTCGCGACTGTGCCACAAAGGGGCTAGGCGCCAGGCGTGACGGTGAGCCAGTACGATCACGTCATCATCGGGTCGGGTATCAACGCTCTCGTTTGCGCGGCTGTATTGTCGCGGGACGCGCGGGTGCTGGTGCTTGAGCGCGAGGCAGTGATCGGCGGCACCATGCGCACCGCCGAGCTTCATCCCGGCTTCATCTACGATCCGCTGGCGATGACCTTTGTGCTTTTGCAGGTGTCTCCGGTGTTTGCCGAGCTGGGCGAAGCGCTTGCCCATTGCGGTGCGCGCTTTTCCGCCACGGATGCGCCCACCGGAGTGCTCATGAGCGACGGCCGTTCGCTGGCCCTGAGCTGCGACCGAGGCGTGGACGCGGGACGTTTCAATGCCCTTTCCAAAGGCGATGGGGACGCCTTTTTAGCCGAGATGGGCGGCATCGATGCCGATGCGGCGCTCATCTTCGGCCTTTTTAACAACCCCGTTTGGAGCGCAGCGTCGGCAAAGCTTTTCGCGGGTTACGCGATGAAGAATGGTGTCCACGCGCTTTTGACGTTTATTGGAAGGAACCTGGTTACCCAGCGGAAGCGTCTGGCTGGCAGCTATCAATCCGATCTCGTTCGGGCGCTCTTTGCCCCGTGGCCCACCCATGCCGGGCTCGACCCGGAGCAACCGTTTTCCGGAAAGATGGGGGAACTCATTACCTATGCGCTCCAAGCCGTCGGGGCACCGGTCGCGGTGGGTGGTGCGGCGAAGGTTCCGCAAGCGCTGCGGGCGATCATCGAGGCCCACGGGGGCGCGGTACGCACGGGCGCGGATGTGGAGGCGGTGCTGCCGGGCACCGATGGGCGGGACGTGGCCGGCGTGCGTCTTGCGGGGGGCGAAGAAATTTCCGCCCCATCGGTGATTTGCTCGGTGGCGCCTGACCAGCTTTACCATCGCTTGCTCACCGAGTGGGACCTTCCCGACCACACCCGCGACGCGGCGGCCCGATACGCCTACGGCAAGGGGAACATGCAACTCCACTACGCCCTCGAAAGGCCTGTGGATTGGCCCGACCCATCATTGCAGGACGTGGCGATCCTGCATCTCACCGATGGGGTGGATGATGTCTCCAAGGCATCCAATGAGGCAACGCGCGGGATGTTGCCGGTGCGGCCCACTGTTTGCGTGGGGCAACCCACCGCCGCTGATCCCTCACGGGCGCCGGAGGGAAAGGCCGTGCTTTGGGTCCAGCTGCCCGAGGTCCCCAGGGAGTTGAAGGGCGACGCAGCTGGCGAGATCAAAATCCCCGCCGACGGGTCCTGGAATGAGGTGGTGCGAGAAGCCTACGCCGACCGGGTGGAGGGGATGATCGCGGCCCATGTGCCCGGCTTCCGTGACACGATACTCGCTCGCCAGGCCCTTTCCCCCGCGGATATCGCTGCCATGAACATCAACCTCGTGGGCGGCGATCCCTACGGCGGTTGGTGCGGCCTTGACCAGTTCTTCCTGTTCCGGCCGTTCCCGCACCAACGCAACCACACGACCGGGGCCGCGGGCGTTTCCCATATTGGCGCATCCACCCATCCGGGTCCTGGGCTCAGCGGAATGTCGGGCTATCTTGCCGCCAAAGCGCTCGGCAAACGAAAACGCCGGCGATGATGAGATGAGCGGGCCGGATGCCGCTGAAGATGACCCGGTGCGGGAAAGGCGGCTTCCCGACATGGGTCTGGACGGGTTTGCGCCATATCTCATCAACCGCATTTCCGCTCGCTATAGCGCCGACATGGCCGATGCGCTCCGGGCGAGGGGCCTCACAACACCGCAAATGCGCGCCCTTGCGGTGCTTGCGGTCCATCCGGGTCTCACGGTGAACCAGCTTGCCGTCTACGCGGTGATGGAACAGTCCACCATGAGCCGCACCCTCGATACCATGGTGGAGTGCGCCCTTGTGGAGCGGCGGGCGAGGGCGGACGACGGCCGCGTGCGCGAGATTTTCCTTACCCGTGAGGGCCTCGCCGCGTTCGAGGAGGTTTGGCCGCTGATGTGCCAGGAGGAGGCACGGATGCTTGAGGGCCTGAGTGTATCTGATCGTGAGGTTCTCTTGGCGGTTCTGGCCAAGATGCTGCGCAATATTCGCCGTCACCCGTTCTGACGAAAGCGGATCCCTTGCGATCGGCTAACGCCGGCTTGGATGACACTATCAAACCCGCCGGCAGTCAGGCAGTAGCTCGGGGCGGTACTCGAAGTGCATGGTATCGTAGTGGTACCAGCGACCACCCCAGATAAAACAGTATTTTTCAAATATTTCTACGATTTCCATAGGTATTTCATTGCGATAGGCGATGGATTGATTGGCTGGTTGCTTATCCCAGCGCCAGTAATTTGCGTAGTGGGTGTTGATATCGAGGGCGGCGCCAAAGGAGTGAACGCTCATGCGGTTAGTGCCTGCAATGCGCCGCCACATGAACGCCCCCGCCGACGGACGAAGATACTTGTGAAACTTTTGGGGGAGCCGTTCCAGCTCGTTGGAGGCGGCGGAAAGTTGCCGGTCGACGCCGAAGCGTGTGGTCATGTTGAGTGTCCCGCCGCCGAGCTTGGGCACCCAGGGCACCGCGCGCACATCGGCGCTGACGGCCCCCGATGAGGCGCCGTAAAGTGCTTTGAAAAAAGCGTCGTTGCGCACGCGGCCGGGATCTTCCGATCGGGGCGGTCGGCGGTCGCCTTGCCGCGCCAGCGGGTAGGGGTAGGCAAACATGTCTTCCACGTCCGCACTTTGCAAAAGTTCGGCCGGGGACTTGCGCCGTCCGTCGTCCCAAACAATGCGCTCGCCCGTCGGGAAAACTACTGAATTTCCCTCGATCCTGAACGCCCCTGGATAGGCCTCCATGAGGGCCGTCTGACGGGTGCCTGCGCCGGCGCCTCCGCCTCGACCAAACAGTCCACTCAAAAAGCCCCGCCTTTTTGTTGGCGCACGGTCAACGCCGGCTGATGGCGCGGCGTTGGAGCTTTGTGCCCTTTCGGGCCGGGGTTTGGGCACCTGCGCGTTTGGGACGGCCACCGTGAGGAGGGTCGCGGCGCAGATGGTGAGGGCGGCATGGACTAAAAAGCGCGAGCGCATGGGACAAAACCACGTTCACCAATTCAGTCCCCAGTCGCTAGCACACTGCGTGCGATTGAGGCGAGGGGCGGGGATGCACACGCGCCGCTGCTGACCGCCCTCAGCGGCGATGGGGGCCACCACCGGTGGTCATTGGGTCCGCTGATCGTCTCGCGATGGCTTGGGAAAATTCCGCCTTTGGATGGCTCCGCTCCAGCCCTATATTTTGGCACCGGAGGAGACGACCATGCTGCGCCGTTTCGAGCGTCTGGTAGACCCTTACCCTGACATTCCACCCGACACGCCGCCCGATGGTTTTTGGCCGTTCGTGTGGCACTACAGCCGGGGCGTGTCGCCATGGGTCATTGTCATGGCCGTGGCGGCCGCGGTGATTGGGCTCGGCGAAGCGTTCCTTTACGGGTTTATGGGGACGCTGGTGGATTGGCTTGCCGAGCGCGACCGGTCGTCGCTCCTGGTGGAGGAGGGTTGGACGCTGGTCTTGATCGGCGCGGTGATCCTCGTGGGGCTACCGGGTCTCGTCTTCTTCCAGACAGCCATCGTCCACCAGGTGCTCGCGGGCAACTATCCCATGCTCGTGCGCTGGCGCTCGCACCGCCACCTCTTGCGCCAACCCATGGCGTTTTATGCTGACGAGTTCGCCGGGCGCGTCGCCACCAAGGTGATGCAGACCTCGCTCGCGGTGCGCGATCTTGTCATCCGTATCTTCGACATTTTCGCCTACGTGCTCGCCTATTTTGTGGGGATGCTGGTGGTCGCCGCAGCAGCGGACTGGCGGCTCATGCTGCCGATGCTTGGTTGGGCGGTCGGCTACGGTCTTTGCCTTGCTTATTTTGTCCCGCGGCTCGGTCGTGTGTCAGAGGAACAGGCCGATGCCCGCTCCCTCATGACCGGGCGGATCGTCGACAGCTACACCAATATCCAGACCGTCAAATTGTTCGCCCACGCCGACCGTGAGCGAGACTATGCGCGCCAGGCGATGGACGAATTCCTGGTGACGGTTCACCACCAGATGCGCCTCGTTACGTTCTTCAACACGGTCAACTACTTGCTCAACGCGTTGCTTCTGTTTTCGGTGGGCGCGCTTGGTGTCTTCTTTTGGCTCGGCGAATCCATCTCGCTGGGTGCGTTCGCGGTGTCCATCACCCTCGTCCTGCGTCTCAACGGCCTTTCCCACTGGATCATGTGGGAGATGACCATGCTGTTTGAATCCGTGGGGACCATTGCGGACGGAAAGGCCATGCTGTCCAAGCGTCCCACCGTCACCGATGTCCCGGCTGCGCCGACGCTGCAGGTAAATTCTGGCGCAATTCATTTTGAAGAAGTCCGCTTCCACTACGGCAAGGAAGGCGGGGTGATCGATCGCCTCGATCTCCTGGTTCGTCCGGGGGAGAAGATCGGGCTCGTGGGGCCATCGGGGGCCGGTAAGACGACGCTCATCAATCTTCTGCTGCGCCTTCACGACTTGGAGGCCGGGCGCATCCTCATCGACGGGCAGGACATTTCGAAGGTCGATCAGGAAAGCCTGCGCGCCATGATTGGCGTTGTCACCCAGGAGCCCGCGCTCCTTCACCGCTCGATCCGCGACAACATCGTCTATGGGCGGCCCGGTGCCACCGATGAGGAGATAAGGGAAGCAGCGCGCAGGGCGAATGCTCTGGGGTTCATCGACGACCTGCAGGACCTTGCCGGCAACAAGGGTCTTGATGCCCACGTGGGCGAGCGCGGTGTTCGTCTTTCCGGAGGCCAACGCCAGCGCATCGCCATTGCCCGGGTATTTTTGAAGAACGCCCCCATCCTTGTCCTCGATGAGGCGACCTCGGCGCTCGATTCGGAGGTGGAGGCGGCCATTCAGGAGAGCCTGTTTGCGCTGATGGAGGGCAAAACGGTGATTGCCATTGCCCACCGGCTTTCCACCATTGCAAGCCTCGACCGCCTGGTGGTCCTTGAGCGGGGCCGGATCGTGGAAGAGGGGGGACACACCGACCTTGCCGCCGCGGGCGGCCTTTATGCTCGCCTTTGGTCGCGCCAGTCCGGAGGCTTCATTGCCACAGACCAGGTCGTGCAGGCGGCCGAATAGTCGTCCGTTCGCTGCCAATTTGGATGGCCGAGGGGCAGGGGGCCGGCTCGCCTTGGCACCGGCCCTGGCACAGTGGCATAGAGGTTCGTGCGCGTTGGCCGGTCCGCACTGGTCCCGTGATGGGTGCGACCGCATCAACGCCGCTGACCAAAAATCCAAAAAAGCCCGATCGGGCGGAGCTCTGGGGGGGAAAAGTTGGCAGCATCGGTGGATTGCGCGATGGCGACGCGCTCCGAACTTGGTGAGGGCGCGGTGTGGGATGTGGCCGACGCCGCCCTTTGGTGGGTGGATATCAAGGCGGGCTTCATCCACCGGTTTGACCCGACCAAGGGCAGCAACGAGACCTTCGACTTCGGCGAGCCCGTCGGATGCCTTGCGCGCCGCGATGGGGGCGGGCTGATCGTGGCGGCGAAGTCGGGTTTTTATCTGTTTGATCCGGCAACGGGCGCGAGAGAGTTTCTTGCCGATCCCGAAAAAGATCAGCCGGGCAACCGTTTCAATGATGGCGGCACTGATTCAAGGGGGCGCTTTTGGGCCGGCACCATGAAGGACGACGGTGGTCCCCCTGAGCGCTGCGGCCAGTTCTACCGCGTCGATCCCGATCGTTCTTTGACGCCCTACTTCGAAAAAGTCTTTACCACCAACGGGATGACCTTCTCCCCGGATGGGCGCACGCTCTACTACTCCGACTCGAACCGGGATGTGCGCACCATTTGGGCCTGCGACTACGACCTTGATACGGGTGTGCCATCGAACCAGCGCGTCTTCTTCGATACCCGCCAAGTGGCGGGGCGGCCCGATGGCGGAACCGTCGATGCCGACGGCTGTTACTGGATGGCAGGGGTCGGCGGTTGGCAATTGGTACGCATCACGCCCCGCGGGGACGTGGACATGATCATACCGATGCCGGTGGAGCGGCCCACCAAACCCATGTTCGGCGGTGCAAACCTTGATACCTTGTTCGTCACATCCATCGGCATCGGCGCCCACGACGATCCGGCACAGCCGGAGGCCGGAAGCCTTTTTGCCGTGACCGGTCATGGGGTGAGCGGCATCCCACAACATCGCTTTGCAGGCTGATTGTTAAGGCCGGGCCGGCCCGGGTGGGGCTGGCGTGCGAAGGCCCCCTGTCTCCCTGGCGGCGAGGCAAGCCGTGTTTTAGGGCGAGCTTCGCGGGTCCTCGTCCGCAAGGGGTATAAGTCGGGCGGGGCAGAGCGGAGCCCGTTCCCAGCCGATGACGGTGCCCTCAGTAGAGGCGTTCGCGATAGCTCTCCTCCACCCGCGCTTCGGCCGTCTCGACGGCGGAGGGATCCGGCGGTTCTTTGCTCGTTGAGGCAAGGACCATCGCGGCCAGGCTGGGAAGCTCCTTGCGGTCCTGCCGGCTTTGCGGATCCCACAGTTTTGAACGTTTGAATGCCTTGGCGCAGTGCAGAAAAACCTCAGCGATATCAACGACGATCGCCAGCGTCGGCGCTTTGCCCCTCACCGCCATCTCAGCCAACAAATCCGGCGCCGTGGTTATGAAGGCGCGGCCGTTGACGCGCAGGGTGTCTTCAAAGCCCGGCACCATGAAAATCAGGGCCACGGTGGGGTTTGCAAGAATATTGGAAAGGCTGTCGAGGCGGTTGTTCCCCGGACGGTCGGGGATCGCAAGGCGGGTATCGCTGAGCACTTTGATGAAGCCTGGCGGATCTCCGCGGGGGGAAACGTCCGCGCGCCCGGCGCCGTTGTGAGTGCCCAGCACAATAAAGGGCGAGCGGGCGATGAACGCCTTGTCGTTGTCGTCCAAAGACCGATGCGCCTTTGAAACCGCCAGCGGGTGAATTTCACCAAAGCGGCTTCTGAGGTCGGCTTCGTCTGCTATGCGATGGGCGTCAATTTCATCCATGGGTCGCTTCCATTCCCAACCGCTGGACGCGGCGCTTCGGGAAGCGTATCTCAGGTACGGGCGCGGGTGTAGCTCAATGGTAGAGCAGCAGCCTTCCAAGCTGACGATGAGGGTTCGATTCCCTTCACCCGCTCCACCCGCGCTTGCGGCCGATGCCATGCACCTGCGACCCATGCTGGACGCCTGCGACCCATAAAAATACGCGTGCATCCAGCAAAGATCGCCATCAGCGGTCAGTAAAACGCCTTAGGGTGCGGTGTGGATCGTCCCATCGGGCTCAAACGCTTTGAACGCGAACGCGAACGGCATGTGAAACACGACTGGGCCACCGTTGCGGGTGACTTCTACGCTGCCGATGTCGGTGCCGTCGCGAATGTCCGGGCTGCTGAGAGCCGAGGCCATCCCACTCCTCCACCGCAGGACCAGCCCCTCGTGCTCGATGGTGCCGGCTTCCCGCAACAACGAAAGGGGCCAAGCGTCCTCGTCCACCGAAACCACGTAGCTCAACGGTGGGATCGGCCCGTCATAATCGCCTCGGTAGAGGAACGGCCAGTTCCCGGTGTCATAGCCCACATAGGGGTTGGAGCCGTAGGGCCGCCTTGCACCTTGGGGGCGCTCCAGAACCTCGCCGTCAGGGTGACGCTCGGCAAAGGCGCTCAGGGGCTCCATGCGCGAGGGGAGCATTTTTAAGGTTTCGCCGGTGAGTTCGCCGACCACGGCGCGGCCGGTGAATTGCTGCCACCAGCTTTCAGTCTGGCGGTCGTACATCACGAGGTCGGAGTTGCGCAGTTTGCCGGTGGTGCCGAACTCAAGCTCGCGGCCATCAAGGTTGCGGTCAAATACCACCGCTGAGTTGCACAGCGGACAGTAGGTGACGCTGATGGCTCGGCCGGCGAGGCGGTCGTTGACGATCTCGTGCCACATGAGGATCTGGACGGGGTAGGCGCGGGCCGTGCCGTCGATCTCCACGGAGATCACCGGCTCGTGGGGCGCCACATCGCCAACCGTTGCCACCGATCGAAATTTGGGGGCGTCGATGGACGGAATCCCGTCCTTGGGCGGACCGCCTGACAGGAACTGTGTGAACGGGACTTCTGCCTTCGCAAAGTCCGTGTCCGGCCACTCCCGCGACCAGTTCGACGGCACGTCCGCGGCGACCGCCACCTGCGAGATCAGCGCCATCGCGAACGCGGCGCCAAGATGTCTTACAAAACGCATAGAAAACCTCTCCACAGCAAAACATACCGGGTGGTGGGGACACTGCCGCATCACAATGAAGCCATCGGCGCGAATTCGGTGATGGCGAAGGCAGCCGTCGCCGCGAAGCGGTTGGCGCTTGCCGGGCGCGGCGGGGCGGACTATGGAGGACAGCCATAGGGGTGTAGCTCAGCTGGTAGAGCGGCGGTCTCCAAAACCGTAGGCCGGGGGTTCGAGTCCCTCCGCCCCTGCCATCGTTTTAACTAAGGGATTGTTATTGATCAGCTCCTGCTTTGATCTCTCCAACCTTCTGACGAAGTTGGGCTCACTTGTTTCCGGTTTGAGCTTCGCAATCGCGCTGTCCTTCAACCGTGAGCGGTTTGCCGTCTTCGGGTACACAACCACCTGGGATGTGTTCCAGTGGGCAAGGCACGCGGCAATTTCCCATTGCAGGGCCCAGGCGTTTGCCATCCAGGATGCGCCTGCCATCCGATACCCGTGACGTGAGCCCGGAACGCCTCTCGTAGGTTCGCTCGGCGCCAGTCTTCCAGGCAGGAGATGCCGGACGGCCACGCGGGGTCGTTTGACTTTGCCAACCGCCCTGCATACCGATCGCGGCTCGCAGTGCAGGTCAAGGATATGGCAAAGGTCGTTCTTTTTGGGGCCGGCAAGATCGCCGAAGAAATCTATAGCTACTTCACCCATGACAGCGACCATGAGGTGGTGGCGTTCAGCGTAGACCAGGCGTATTTGAGCTTCGACAGTTTGTTCGGACTGCCGGTCGTCGCCTTCGAAGATGTTGTCGAAGCCTATCCGCCGGCTGACTTCGGCATGTTCGTGGCGACGGGCTATCAACAGCTCAACCGCTTGCGTGAGGCCAAATTCCAAGCTGCAAAGCGCAAGGGCTACCGCTTGGTGTCCTACGTGTGTTCGAAGGCGGCAAACATCGGATCTGTGGAGATCGGCGAAAACAGCCTCGTATTGGAACACGCCACGATCCAACCGTCGTCGCGGATCGGTGCGAACGTTTTTGTCTGGAGCGGCAACCACATCGGCCATCACGCGGTGATCCGGGATCACGTCTATGTGGCAGGCCATGTAACGGTTGGTGGCGGGGCCGACATCGGCGAAAATTGCTTTCTCGGCATCAATTCGACGATCGGCCACAACGTGCAGCTTGGCGCTCGCTGCGTTGTTGGGGCTGGGGCGCGGGTGCTGAAAAGTGCGGACGACGGCGCTGTATTCATCGAACCAAGTACCGAGCGTTATCGCCTCGACAGCGAATATCTCTTGAAGCTTGGCGGTCTCGAGTAGTGATGGACGTAAGTGCTGCCGATGATCTTATGCACCTTCCTCAATCAGGATGCTCCGGCTGAACCGTTCCCGCGCGCGAACCCATCTCCAAAAGACCCTGGAGCTGTAGCCGAGCTGATACGCAAACAAATATCGGAAGACCTTGATCTGGACTTTCTGCTTGGTGAATGGAGGTTATTCTCGGAGCGCCGCGAAGCCGAATCCGTCCCGGCCAAAGTAGTTGCCGCAATAGAACATGAGGGTCCGGCCGTCGGCCTCCAGAATGTTGGGGTAGCACACCATCTCGCTGTCCCAACCTTCAGGAGATACGTCGATCCCGGCGCGGGTATCGTCGCGGGACCAGGTGGCGAGGTCGTCTGACGAAGCGTAGCCGATGCGATAGCCGCGCTGGGCATTGCGAAAATCCAGCGCCGGACGGAACGAGAACCACATATGAAAGGTTCCGTCCCGTTCAATCAGCCCCTGACCCGCGTGGCATTCATCTGGCGCATGGGTCGGCAGACAAGGTTTACCGTCCCGCGTCCAGTCGATCCCGTCCTGCGAGGTGGCGTGCATCATCTGGTAAACGCACTCCATCCGCCCGTCACTTTCGATCCAGTCGATGCCCGACAGGTACCACATGTGCCAGAG
>JBCCYN010000022.1:0-37006 GCA_039189655.1 Pseudomonadota bacterium
ATGGTGGGCGCGACAGGGATTGAACCTGTGACCTTTCCGGTGTGAACGGAACGCTCTCCCGCTGAGCTACGCGCCCTCGGCGCGGTCCTTTACGCCTTCGCTGGCTCTGAAGCAAGGGGAGCGGCTGCGGCGCGGCGCAGGACATCGTGCTGGATCTTCCCCAGCGCCGTGCGCGGTAGCTCAGGCACGATGCGCAAATCCCGTGGCACCTTAAAGCGCGCCAGATGCTCCCCCACATGCGCCACGAGAGCCGTCGCGTCGATGGCGTCGGAAACGACGACGAACGCCACCGGTACCTCGTCCCAGCGCTGGTCGGGTTTCGCCACGACCGCGCAGGCGCTGACCGCAGGATGTCCGGAAAGAACCCGCTCGATCTCTGCGGGATAAATGTTCTCGCCTCCGGAGACGATCATGTTTTTCTTGCGCTCATGGACGGTGAGGGTCCCGTCGGGCGAAAGGCTGCCAAGATCGCCGCTCAACCAATGGCCTTGCACAAATGCCTCACGGGTTGCTGCTTCGTCCCGGTAGTAGCCGCTGAAGATGGGGCCGCGAACGGCGATCTCGCCGTGCTGACCGGTGGGAACAGCGCGGCCGTTTCCATCGACAACGGCGAGGTCCGTGAGGAGGCCGGCGCGGCCGGTGCCGCCGGGAACTCTCTCCTGCCCTGCCCGATCGTAGGCCGCGATGGGGCACGTCTCGGTGGCGCCATAGATGCAAAGGACGGGAACGCCCCGATCGGTCAGGCGAGCAATGACGCGCTCGCTGACAATCGTAGAACCCGTTGCCACCGCCCTGAGGGACGAAAGATCTGCCGTGCCAAAACCCGGCGTCGCGGCGAGGGCTTCGATGGTCGCGGGTACGAGTACCGTCAGGCTGGGCCGATCCGCCACCACCGCGTCGAGGGTGGCTGCAGCATCGAAACGCTCGTGGAGCGTCACCGTCGCTCCGGCAAGAAGCGCCGGGGTTGTCTGGATGTTGAGCCCGCCCACATGGAAGAGCGGCAAGACCGTCAGCACGTGATCGTCCGCCGTCATCTGGTGCATGTGATGGGATTGGACAGCATTGCCCATCAGGCTGGCGTTGGAAATGAGCGCACCCTTCGGCCGGCCGGTGGTGCCGGACGTGTAGACGAGCAGGCAGGGGGCATCGGGCGCACCGGCGGACAGCTCGGCTTCATCGCCGGCGAGGGCATCAGACCCCACAGCGCGAAGATTTTCTGCAGGCATGAACTGACATGCAACGCCGGCAAACTCCTCGCCATGGACGAGGATGCTGGGCTCACAGTGACCGATGGCGTAGGCCAGCTCGTCTGGGGCGAGGCGCCAGTTGAGGGGAACTAAAATCGCCCCCACCCTGGATACTGCGAACAGGAGTGCCAGCATGTCCGGGTGGTTGGTGGAAAGGACCGCCACCCTGTCACCGGCCCCGACGCCATCGCGCTTTAATGCTCCGGCGATGGCGCGCACCCTTGCGACGAAGGTGCCATAGCTGATGGTGCGGCCGGCGAAACGGATCGCCGGTTTGTCCGGATGGAACGCCGCCGTTCGCTCAAGCGGCGTGAAAAAATCACTCACTCGTCGGTTTCGCCAGCCTCGTAGAGCGCAGCCTTGCCGATCCGATCGAGGCAAAGTTCGGCGGTCCACGGCAGCATCAGCGCGCCGCAGCGGCTGTCGCGGTAGATGCGCTCCAGGGCGAGGCTCTTTAGCATCGATTGGCCACCACAGGTGCGAATGGCGAGGCGCGCGATGTCGTTGGCGAACTCCATCACCGTGTACTGGGACGCCCAGGCGCGCATCACCTGATCTTTGGATGGGCGCGGCCCCGCCTCGCTGATGGCCTGGAACCATAGCGCCTTGGCTTGCTCCAGCTTCACCTTCATTTCCGCCACGGCAAGCTGTTTGGTGGGGTATTGGCGGCGCTTTACGGGCGGCGTTCCCGGCAACTCACCGCGCAGATAGCTGATGGTGAAATCATAGGCCGCCTGGGCAAGACCCATGTAGCTCGGCGAGAGCGTCATGAACATGTGCGGCCAATGGCTCGCGGCCTGGAAATAGACGCCCCGGGGCATCAGCGCGGCATCCTCGGCAACGAAAACGTCCTCAAAGTGGAGGGTGCGTGAGACGGTGCCGCGCATGCCCAGCGGATCCCAATCGCCGGAAACGGACACCCCGTTCGCATCGGCCGGGATCGCGAGGTAGAGGGTGTTGCGGCGGCTCTTTCGGCCAGAGCCGTCGATCTCGGTGCACAAGATTCCATAAAAATTCGCGTTGCCCGAAAGGGACGCGAAGATCTTTTTGCCGCGGACGATCCAGCCTCCCTCCACCGGTTCGGCTTCGGTGGAAAAGGCAACGGCGCCGGATGCTGCAGCACCTCCTTCGGAAAAGGGCTGGGCGTAGATGGCACCGTCCTCGACGATGCGCCGGTAGTGCTTGGCCCGGCGCGCGTCGTGTCCAGCGCGGGTTTCATCGTCCATGTCGAGATCGTCGGCGAGCGGGCCGGACCACAGGGTCGAGCACACGTGCATGTTCCATGTGAGCGCCGTCGCGCCGCAATACCGGCCGATCTCCGCAGCGGTCAGCGAATAGGCGCGGTAGTCCGCCCCGGCGCCGCCGAACCGCTCTGGCACACAGATGGATAGGAGCCCCGCGGCGTGCATGTCCCCATAATTCTCGGTGGGGAACCTTGCCTCCCGGTCGATTTCGAATGCGCGCTCGGCAAAGGTCGGGCCAAGGGCGCGGGCTTTCCTGGTCCACTCCGCCTCGAACGGCGTGAGCCGGTAGGCGATGGGATCGAACATGGGCGCGTCGATGGCGACAGCGTCCTTGGCGTGATGCGCGGCAAGGTTCATCCCACTTCCCCAGTGAAGCTTACTTTACCTCATCAGCCTTAATGACCCAGCTTTCGGCAACCCCGGCGTCGCGCCATTTGACAAAGCTCGCATTGCCCAGGAGGGCGTTCACGTAGGCCTCAGTCAAATCTTCCAAGGGCCAGGCATAGGTCTTGAGGCGGGTGGCAAGCGGGGTGAACATGGCGTCCACAGCGCCCCACTCCCCGAACAGGAAGGGCCCGCCGGAACGCATCATCCGGTCCCGGATGATCTGCTCGAACCGGTCCACGTCCTTACGCGCCTCGGCCCCGCCGCGCAGCTTGAACTCGAAGGTTTTTCGCAGGTTCATGGGACAGCCCTGCCGCAGCGCCATGAAGCCTGAGTGCATCTCGGCCACCAACGCTCGGGCGCGGGCCCGTTCGTGTAAATCCTTGGGCCAGATGGCGAATTCCGGGCTCACCTCAGCGAGATATTCAACGATGGCGAGGCTGTCCCAGACGGCATAGGACCGATCGATCAGGATCGGAACCTTGGCCGCCGGGGAGTAGGCGAGGAGTTTTCCCCGGGTATCGTCCATGTCGAGGCGAACTAGGTCTTCCTCAAACTCGAAGCCGAAGTGATCGAGCACCAGCCAGGGCCGCATGGACCAGCTCGAGTAGTTTTTATTGCCGATGACGATCTTAAAGCGCATTTCCCATCCGTAACCGCTCAATCCTCAAGAATGCCGACAGAGTGTCAGGACACGTCCCTCGGCTGCGGAGCAATGCCATGGAGGCGGCCCCCGCGTCCGATTCGATCATTACGGAGATCCTGCAAAAGGTCCACGCCCGCGCGCCGAAAACACTCTGTCCTTCAGAGATTGCGCGTGCACTGGCCACCGATCGGTGCGATTGGCGAGCGCTTATGCCGTTGGTGAGGACCGAAGCGGCGAAACTGGCGCGGGAGGGAAAGATCCGCGTTACCCAACGGGGCCACGACGTGGACGCCACAAGTGCCCGAGGCCCGATCCGGCTTGGTGCAACCAATCGTTAGCCGGGTGGGCGCCGATGGCCGTTCAGCGTCCGCCCGAGCGCGATGGGATCGGGGCTTGGGGGCTCAGACGGCAGCCCAGTCGGGCGCAAAGCTCGGATTGACGACCCGCCCGTCGGGACGACGCAGGGCGGTGATGGCATCGATCTCGCCCTCAGAAAGGTGCACGTCGAGGGCCTTGAAATTGCCGGCAATGCGCTCCGGCGAGCTGCTGCGCGGGATGGCGATGACGTTGTCCTGGGACAGGAGCCAGGCCACGGAGATAGCCGCCGGAAGAACACCGTGACGCTCGGCGATCTCACCGATCACCGGATCGCGCGCCACTTTGCCCTGGGCGAGCGGTGAATAGGCGGTGAGACCCATTCCCGCAGCACGGACCTCACTCAGGAGAAGCGACTGGTCGAGATAGGGCTGGTATTCGACCTGATTGACCGCGAGTGGCACATCAGTGAGGGCAAGGGCCTCGCGCAGAAGCGCCGGGGGAAAGTTCGAGACCCCGACCGCTCGTGCAAGCCCGGCTCGCTGCACCTTCCCGAGGGCCGCCAAGGACTCTGAAAGAGGCACGTTCGGGTTGGGCCAGTGGATAAGGTAAAGGTCCACCGCGCTGATCCCAAGACGCCGCAGGGACGCTTCGGCGCTCGCCTGGAGCACCCCTTCGTTGAGGTGATCGTGCCAAGCCTTTGAGGTGATGAAGATTTCTTCGCGCGACACACCAGCGCCGTGGATCGCTTCGCCGACCGCCTCCTCGTTGCCGTAGTGCTCAGCGGTGTCGATGTGGCGAAACCCCGTCGCGAGGGCCGCCGCCACCGAGCGGGCGCACGTTTCTCCGCTAAGGCGATAGGTCCCCAAGCCAAGGCGCGGTATCGAGACGCCCGCCACGTTGAAGGTCGGTTGCATGGCGCCTCCTTCCGGCGTCGTTCAGACGGTCTCAAACCTCGGTGATGTTGCGTACCACCTTGCCGACGAGCCCGTATTCGATGGCCTCGTCCGCACCCATCCAGTAGTCGCGATCGGTATCGGCCTCGATACGCTCCAACGGCTGACCGGTGGCGGTGACAAAGAGCTGGTTGAGCCGCTCGCGCATTTTGATGATCTCGCGCGCCTGGATCTCGATGTCGGTGGCCGCCCCGCCTACGCCGCCGGAGGGTTGGTGGAGGAGAAAACGGGTATTGGGTGTGCAGTAGCGCCGCTCCCGGGGGACGGAGATGTAGATGAGCGCACCGGCAGAGGCGACCCAGCCCATGCCCAAGATGTTCACGTCGGGTTTGATGAGGCCGATGGTGTCGTGGATCATGTCGCCCGATTCCACGTGACCGCCCGGCGAAGACACGATCACCGTGATGGGATCGCTCGACACATGGGCAAGGGCGAGCAGTCGCTGGCAGACGTCCCGGGCAAGGTCCATGGTGATGGGGCCGACGATCATCACCTGGCGCGCCTCGAAAAGGTGCTTGTCCACGGGGATCGACTGCTGAGCCTTGACCTTCTCTTCGTCGTCCTCGTCGTCGAAACGGAAAATGGGCGGCATGATCGTCCTAACCTTGGGTTACGCGCCTCCATCTATGGAACCGGGCGCATGAAGGCAAACGCTGCTCGCTCCACAGGCGAGCCTACGGTCAGCCTGGGCCGCGGGAACGCGCCGCTGCGCGCGATGCTGCAGTTGCCGCACCCCCGGGTCTTGACGCGCGCCCTCCACCCGGCGAGAGCGAGGGAAAGTAAGGGAGAGCGCCATGGCCTACATCACCATGAACCGGTTTCAGGTCCGCAAAGGGCAGGAGAAGGAATTTGAGTCGGTGTGGCTGAGCCGCGATATCCATTTGCGGACCGTCCCAGGGTTTAAGGAGTTTCATCTCCTGAAAGGCCCGGAACGGGACGACCATATCCTTTACGCCTCCCACACCGTTTGGGCCGACGAAGGGGCTTTTGTGGCCTGGACCCGCTCGGAAGCCTTCCGCAAAGCCCATGCGGGCGCCGGCGGCAACAAGGGTCTTTATCTGGGCCATCCCGAACTGGAGGCGTTCTCCAGCATCCAGAATGTCAGCGCCGAAACCTGACGGCAGCAGCCATTGGACCGCTACCCCTCGCCCGCCAGGACCGCGAGCGCGTCGTAGGCCTTGGGAATGCGCGGGTCGTCTTTGCGCAACATGACGACGGTCACGGTGGTGCGAACGCCCGTGTCGGGGCCGCGACGCACCACCGGATTACCGATCGCCACCACCGTCGCACTGCCATAAAGGATCGCACCCACTCCGATGTCAGAGCGGCCGCCAGGATCATCGGTCAGGAGAAAATGGGTAAAGCCCTGCTTGAGGGTCAGTGCGGCCGCATCTTGAAGGGTCTGGGTGCGAACGATCTCTGAGCCGACAACACCATAGCCGTCGGTCTCCATACGCCAGGCGCCGCCGCCGATGGGGACTGCCTTTTGATAGACGCAGCCATTGACCACCAAGGCCGCCGCGGCGACGAATAAAATGCCTGCCCAGGAGCGTTTCATCGGGTGCCCACCGCCAGCGCCGAAAAGTTCCACCTGCGCCCGTTATACACGCACCGGCCGCAAGACAAACAGCCCGCGCCAGCGCACGGATGCCGCCCCAAAACGTCGTGCCCTAAATCGTCGTAGCCAGAGACATCTATGGAACAGCGATCAAAACTCCACCGGGACGCCGGCGTAGGCCTTTGCCAGCTTGTCGGCCCGATCGCCAAAGCTCAGCCAGGTGCGAATATAAAGGCTCAGCTGTGATTGCACGGCTGCCGAATTCAACTCCAGCTTCAGGGCGTTCAATTCTTTCTCGCCAAGCTTTTCGGCATCCGCCAGGAACGATTTTTTCAAGCTTTCGGGGTCGAATCTCGCCAGATCCTTTGTGAGTACTTCCATCGCTCCGCGTCCACCGGTGCCCAGCACAAGACCAGCAACCCGCGTAACCGTGAACTGGAGCGCTGCGGTTTGCATGCTACCAGAGGCGAGAAGGCCAATGATTTGACCGATGGTCTGAGCAAAGGTTTTGAGGGAAAGTGCGTCGCGGAGTTTATACTCGGACTTATCGCTCTTTATTGTATCAATAAAACTTGAAAGCATCGGAGCCTTGGCACGGAACCAGTCTTCGCACTCGCCAAGCTCGGTCCAATCCCCTTTGCAGGCCACCAGTTGGGGGTAGTACCCGTAGGCAAAGTTCGACACGCGCAATACCAGGATGCCCACGGCTAAGGCCGTCCCAGCGGTCCCGAGGATGCCGTAGGCGATCCCGAGCAACATTTCCGCGGACCGGTCGCCCACGGGCTTGATCCAACGGGTGCTGTCCAGAACGCCGCTCGTGACGCTGCTGAGCTCTGCGCCTCGGCGGAACTGGCGAAGCGGAACGCCGTAAAGGTTGTTCTTACGCAGGTAAAAGACCGTTTGTCCCAGCTTTCCGACGATGAACGCCTGGGCCTTCTTGTCCACTGTGCCGGCAGGAATGAGAACTTGGCCAGAGGTCGATTTAATCGGCTCCAACATCGGGAGGATCGATCTCACCTCTTCAAGGGCGGCACTTCCTGATGCCACAATGCGCGGACCGAAAGACTGCTTGTCCTTCGGCACCGCAGCCGCCCTTGGGGGAGCCGGGGTGGGGCTCGGTTCTGCCCCCGCACCGTCCGGCGAACGGGTTGGTCCGTTGGACTTGGGATCCCCTTTGGTAACGTCGTGGTGGGTCTCGTTGGGAACGTCTTGGCGGGTCTCGCCGTTTATGCCTTGAACGACCTCGTTGCGATTCACCGCGCGGTGGTGATCGATCATCGACCACGTGACAGGCCCCACGATCCCGTCGATCTTTACCTGCGCCGACTGCTGGAATTTTTTGGTCCACCCCTCGGTGAGTGGCCCGAATTTTCCATCTTCGTCCAGCTCGCGGTCGCCATCCCCGGGGTACGCCATAAACGCCAGCGCGTTCAGTTCCCCTTGAAGATGCTCCACATCCGGTCCATGGCGACCATTCTTCAGATACCGCATAGGCGTTGTTCCAAGCCCGGCAATTTTACTAATTTACTCATTAACCTCTATGCTATTTGCCACTTATAGTCCAAGGGTGCGCGCGGTCGTGCCCCATGAACTTGCTGGCCGACCGTGAGACGTGGGTGTTGAAGGAAGCGCTCCCAACTGGAAGGTGCAGCGGCTCTCCTAACGCAACTGTCCAGCCAGCCGGCGCTTCCATTGCGCTCTGGGAGCGGGGGTCGAGGAAACGTGATTGCGTTGGTTTTCAAGGGGCGCAAGTGCGCCGCGCCCAGTCGATAGTTTGTGATGGACGAAGCGAGTATGCGCAAACGGCCATTGCCAGTACTCAGCGTCTTGTGACTGGACTAAGACGACCATTCAAACTTGGGTGATATCGATAGTCCTGATATTTTTTGTAACAGTGTATTGTATCGCGTAATTTCTCGATGGACGTTTGAAAAGTGTCAATCCGGCAAAGTGGCGCCCGGTGTCAAAAATCACAAATACGTTTTAGTATTTATATCTTGTTTAGCGCAGCTTCCAAGTATCTTTTTTCGATGAATATAGATGATCAAATCGCTCTATTCACTGCAAACGGAAAGAGGCTGGTGGCTATCGAGCGACACCTCGACGCCAGATGCGGGCGTTGAGATCACAACCACAGCCTTCGCAACGTGGGCTGCGAGAATGTTCCAGGGTTCGAAGTAGGATCAGCAGAAGAGAAGATTGACGAAAAGAAGGTTGGCGCTGGACTGATCCCGGTTTCTACTGGTCAGTCGGTCGTTGCCCGCTAGAGAGGTGCCAGCCGTCGCACGTGTGAGCGGCGGCCAGCGTCGGCGAACGCTTACGCCATAATGGGCATGACGAATTCCGCACCCTCTTTTACCCCGCCAGGCCAGCGGGATGTGACGGTTTTGGTGCGGGTATAAAACCGGATGGAATCGGAGCCGTGCTGGTTGAGGTCGCCAAAACCGGAGCGCTTCCATCCCCCAAACGTGTGGTACGCGAGGGGCACAGGAATCGGGACATTCACCCCTACCATGCCCACTTCCACCTTCGAGACGAAATCCCGGGCCGTATCGCCATCGCGAGTGAAAATGGCAACGCCGTTGCCGTACTCGTGCTCCGTGGGAAGCCGCACGGCCTCTTCGTAGTCCGTGGCCCGCACGACGGAGAGAACGGGGCCGAAAATCTCGTCGCGGTAGATCGACATCTCTGGCTTCACATGGTCGAAAAGGCACGCTCCCATGTAAAAGCCGTCCTCATAGCCCTGCATTTTGAAACCGCGGCCATCCACCACCAGTGAGGCCCCCTCCTCCAGGCCGGTGTCCACATAGCGGCGCACCCGGTCGAGGGCGCCGCGGGTCACCAGCGGACCAAAATCGGCATCCCCATCATGGGAGGGGCCAATACGCAGACCCTCCACCTTCGGCACGAGCCGCTCCATCAGCGCATCGGCTGCTTTTTCGCCCACAGGCACAGCAACGGAGATCGCCATACAGCGCTCGCCGGCCGAGCCATAGCCGGCCCCAATGAGGGCATTGGCGGCCTGCTCCATGTCGGCGTCGGGCATCACGATCATGTGGTTCTTTGCGCCGCCAAAGCACTGGACGCGTTTGCCGTGGGCCGCGCCGGTGGCGTAGACGTACTGGGCAATATCGGAGGAACCCACAAAGCCCACAGCCATGATGCGCGGGTCGGTGAGAAGGGTGTCCACCGCCTCTTTGTCGCCCTGCACCACGTTGAGGATCCCCGGCGGCAGACCGGCCTCCATCATCAGTTCGGCAAGGCGGACGGGGACGGACGGATCGCGCTCCGACGGCTTCAGAATAAAAGCGTTGCCGCAGGCGATGGCCGGCGCGAACTTCCACATGGGGATCATGGCCGGGAAGTTAAACGGCGTGATCCCCGCCACGACGCCCAAGGGCTGACGCATGGAGTACATGTCGATGCCCGTGCCGGCGCTGTCGGAATACTCACCCTTCAGAAGGTGCGGAATGCCGATGGCGAACTCGGCCACTTCCAGGCCACGCTGAACGTCGCCGCGCGCGTCGGGCACGGTCTTGCCGTGCTCGGAGGCGAGGAGATCGGCAAGCTCGTCCATGTGCTTGTTGAGGAGATCGACAAAACGCATCATCACGCGTGCGCGCCGCTGCGGGTTCGTGGCCCCCCAAGCGGGCTGCGCTTCCGATGCATTGGCAATGGCAGCCCGCACTTCGTCCGCCGAGGCCAGTGCCACCTTGGCCTGCACTTCGCCCGTCGATGGCCGAAACACTTCAGCGCTGCGGCCCGACGCCCCCGCAACTTCCTTGCCGCCGACGAAATGGCCGATCTCACGCATTATCTTGTCTCCTCACCCGCGCCCGGCGGTCCCGCGGGCGTCATCTCATCGTGACCACCGCCCTCTTTAGGGGGATGTGTTCTTGCCGAGAAGATCCTGGCGCTCGGATTCGCTCCCGTCAGGCGCCCACATGACCATCAGCCGGCACTCGGTGGCCTCTTCGATGGCAGCGCATTCCCCGGCCAACATGCGCAAAAGGCCCGCCTCGGACGGCGCCCCGCACAGGAAAGAAAGCTGGGTGACCTCGCGGTTGGCCAAGTAGCTCATGGTTCCGGAATAACCGGCCGGATAGCACCATCGGACCCGCAGGCAGCCCTGGCCGTGTTCTGACTGGCATTTGGTACGGGCGCAGTTGAGCGTTCCGTCCGCGCTCGACCCGTGGCAGGCCTGAAATCCCTCCTCCGGGTGCGCTGCAACGGCAACCCCCTGGACGTCCTGGGCGAGCGCTGCCCATGAAAAAACAGTCAACGCGACAATGAGTAAGCCCCTTAACAACCCCATGCCCGCATCCCCTTCTTGCGAACTATCGTTCCTAAAACCCTAGCACAGCAGGGGGGACCCCTCGTCAAGCCGGGTGCGGGCATGGGTCTTGCGTGCTAAGTCGCACCGCCCCAACGGCGCAGGAGTGGCCATGGCCAAGAATTTAAAAATCGACCCGGAGCGGCTGTGGTCGACGCTGATGGAAACCGCCGAGTTCGGCAAAACAGCCAAGGGCGGTATCCGGCGCCTTGCGCTGTCGGACGAGGACAAGATGGTGCGCGACTGGTTTTCCAGCGCCTGCGAAGCGGCGGGCCTAGCGGTGGGGGTCGACCGAATCGGGAACATGTTCGCCACCCGCCCCGGCAGCGACCCAAATTTGCCGCCCATCGCCTTTGGCTCGCACCTCGACACCCAGCCGGCGGGCGGGAAATTCGATGGAATTTTGGGCGTCCTTGCCGGACTTGAGGCCATCCGCACCCTCAACGATGCCGGCTACGAAACCGCGCACCCCATTACCCTTGTGAATTTCACCAACGAGGAAGGAGCGCGCTTTTCCCCTTCCATGATGTGCTCTGGGGTTTATTCCGGCGACCTGGAGGCAGGCCCGGTCCTTGCCAGCACCGACAACGACGGCAACGTTTTCGCCGACGAGTTGGAGCGCATCGGCTATCGCGGCGAGGAGGAGATCGGTGCACGCCGGTTTGCCGCCTTCGTGGAGCTTCACATCGAGCAAGGGCCGCTTCTGGAGGCGGCGGGCGACACCATCGGCGTCGTCACCGGTGGCCAGGGCCTGTTGTGGTACGACGGCACCATCACCGGACGGGACAGCCATGCCGGCACGACGCCCATGGCGCTCCGGCGCGATTCGATGACGGCCCTTGCCGCGGTCGCCCTCGCCATTGAGGAAACCGCCAAAGCCCACGGACCGGCGGGCGTGGGCACCATGGGCGAAGCGCACGTCCTTCCCGGCTCCCGCAACACCATCCCGGGCGGCGCGACGTTCAAGGCCGAGTTCCGCCATCCCGATGCCGCTCACCTCAGCGCCATGGAGGCGGAGCTGGCCGGCAAAGTGAAAACCATCGCCGCCGAGCGGGGCGTTGAAATCGAAACAAGACGCATCTTCCGCAAAGACCCAACGGTTTTTGACGCGGCGGTGGCGAGCGCCATCGAGGACGCGGCGAAGGAAAGCGGTTACGCCCACAAAGCCATGATTTCCGGGGCCGGACACGATGCGTTTTACGTCTCAAGCACCTGCCCGACGGCGATGATTTTCGTCCCTTGCAAGGACGGGATCAGCCACAATGAGCTGGAAAGCGCCACAGAAGCCGATTGCGCGGCGGGCGCGCAGGTGCTTCTCGATACGGTGGTAAAACTCGCCGGGTGATGGACGCCTCTGGCGCCCCTCCCCCCGCCCGGACCAACGCCGCAACGCCCCAACGCCCTAACGCCGACACACGAAAGCACCGAGATGGCCGACCTCAGCCCCGACGCCGCAGCGGATCTCTCCGTCGCCGCCCTGTCCCGCGCCTACCTCACCGGCGCGGCCGATCCCGTAGCCGTGACCGAAACCTGCCTTTCGCGCATCGAGGCCGCCTCTGACGCCGCCATCTTTCTAAAAGCGACGCCGGAGCGCGCGCGGCGGGAAGCGGCTGCCTCGGCAGCGCGTTGGAAGGCGGGCCGTCCCGCCTCGCCGGTGGATGGGGTCCCCATTGCCTACAAGGATCTTTTCAACCTTGCAGGCGAAGTTACCACCGCCGGCTCGGCCCTCTTGCGTCACAGCCCGCCCGCCGAAGCCGATGCTCCGGTGGTTGCCCAGCTAACGGCCGGAGGCATGGTGACGCTCGGCAAGGTGAACCTTACCGAGTTTGCCTATTCGGGCCTTGGCCTTAACCCGCACTTCGGCACCTGCGCGAACCCGTTCGACCCGCAGACACCGCGCATTCCAGGGGGATCGTCGTCGGGCTCGGCAGTGGCGGTCGCCGCAAAGCTCGCCCCGGTGGCCCTTGGCTCCGATACCGGCGGGTCGGTGCGCGTTCCCGCTGCCTTCAACGGCCTGGTGGGGCACAAATCCTCCGAGGGCCGCATCGACAAGACGGGCGTTTTTCCCTTGTCGGCGACCCTTGATACGGTCGGCCCCCTTTGCCGAACCGTTGAAGACGCCGTCCTCCTCGACGCGGCGATGCGCGGCGCAGAGGCTACGGTGCGTCGCGCCAACCTTGCCGACCTTCGCTTCGTGGTGTGCGAGACCCTCTTCTTCGAGGACATCGAAGATGCGGTGGCTGACGCTGTTGAAGCGGCTGTCAAGCGGTTGGAACAGGCGGGGGCAAAGGTGGAACGGCGCGCGATGCCTGAGGTGGCCCAAGCCGCAAGCCTTGCGGCCGAGCTTGGGACCATCGTCTCGGCGGAGGCTTACACATACCACCAGGACATTATCGACAGTCCGGACGTGGAAGAGGTGGATGGGCGCGTCGTCGCTCGCATCATCCGCGGCAAGGCCATGACGGCAACGGATCTGATCAAACTCCAGTCAGCCCGCCCACGCCTGATGGCGAGCGTTGCTGCCGCCCTCGACGGTGCTTTGGTGCTTTGCCCAACCGTTGCGCACGTGGCACCGGAGATCGCACCCCTCGACGCCGACCCGGAATTCTACAACACCATCAATTTGAAAACGCTGCGCAACACCACCATCGGGAACTACCTGAATTGGCCGGGGGTGGCGCTGCCTGCAGCAAGCCCATCACCGCTGCCGGTTTCCTTGCTGGTGTCAGCCATGGGCGGTGAGGACGATCGCCTCCTCGCGGCGGCGTGGGCGATGGAACAGACGGTGCGCGAGGGCTGAAGCGGCCGGCGCCCTCCTACGGGCTGTTGGGGCGAAGGCCGAGGATCATGTAGTTGACGTCCGTATCCTTGGAGAGCGCCCATACGTCCTTGAGGGGATTATAGAAAACGCCGATGGGCTCCTGGGGGGTAAGCCCACTGGCGCTAAACGCCCGTTCCAATTCAGACGGTTTGACGAGCTTTTCGAAGGAATGGGTGCCCCGGGGAAGCCAGCGCAGCACGTACTCCGCGCCGACGATGGCGAGGGCAAACGCCTTCATGGTCCGATTGATGGTGGCAAACACCGTGAACCCGCCCGGCCGCACCATGGCGCAACAAGCCGCAGTAAAGGCGTCCACGTCCGCCACGTGCTCGACGATCTCCATGGCAAGCACCGCATCGAAGGTTTCGCCTTCTGCGGCCAGTTCTTCCGCGGTGGTCGCGCGGTAGGCCACCGCCACGCCAGTCTGGGCCGCGTGGCGCTTAGCCACCTCCACATTGGTCGGGGCAGCATCGGCACCCAAGACATCCGCCCCCATCTTTGCAAGCGGTTCGGATAGCAGACCGCCGCCGCAGCCAATGTCGAGAATGCGCAGTCCGTCCAATGGCCTGTCGGCTTTGGGATCGCGCTCGAAATGCCGGCAAAGGGTTTCGCGCAGGAAGGCAAGGCGCACCGGGTTGAACTTGTGGAGGGGCTTGAACTTGCCGTTCGGGTTCCACCACTCGGCGGCGAGCCTGTCGAACTTGTCGACCTCCGCATCGTCGATCGTCGTCGCGCCGTCCGCCATGGCCCCGGTCTCCTCAAAACTATGTCCTCGCAAAATGACGCGAGCCCGACGGGCGTAAAGGTCTCGCGACCATTGAGCCAGATCCCTCGGCAACACCGCCTGTTGCCAAAAGCCAACCCATCCGCCTAGTGGACGTTATGGTGGACGGCAAAAAACTTCTCGAATGGGGGCTGAAGCCTGGAGATCACTTCCCGGCGGCCATGGAAGCGGCCCGGGAAGCGCTGGCGGCTGGCGGCGATCCCCGTGCGGCGGCCCTCGCGATCCAGGCGCAGGTGGTCGAGCCGCGAAGGCTGCCGCTGCGCGAGGCCAACTCACTGCCCCATGGGGAGTTCATCGAGCCGGAAGACGACGTGGAGCGGGCCAACGTGGAGGCGGTTCGCGAGACGATGGCCGAGCTTTCGCGCACCCCCGTCCTCTCAGGGACCGCCGTGATGCCCGACGCCTGCCCTGCCGGGAAGCTGGGGACCATCCCGGTGGGCGGCATTGCGGCGTCAAGCGAGATCCACCCCGGCATGCACTCGGCCGACATTTGCTGCTCGGTAGCAATCAGCGTGCTGGGCGATGTGGACCCGCGCGCCACCCTCGACACCGCCCAGGCGGTCACTCATTTCGGCGGCGGCGGCCGCATGCCTGACAAAACCGTCGAGCCGCCGGCGGCGCTCATGGCTTCGTTCGCGTCCAACCAATTTTTGGCGGGGCTTGAGAAAGACGCGGTCCAGCACTTCGCCACCCAGGGCGATGGCAACCATTTCCTGTTTGTGGGCCGGCTTCGCTCCACCGGGGAGGTGGCGCTCGTGACCCACCACGGATCTCGAAAGCCCGGTGCCATGCTCTACAAGCGCGGGATGGCGGCGGCAGAAGCGGTAAGGCGCCGCGTCTCGCGCGAAACGCTGAGGACCAATGCCTGGATCGAAGCCGACAGCGCGGACGGCGAAGCCTATTGGGACGCGTTGCAGGTCATCCGTGCCTGGACGAAGGCCAACCACTACGCCATTCACGACATGATCTCGCCCAACCCCAGGGAGCGCTACTGGAACGAGCACAATTTCGTCTTCCGCCGCGGTGACACCTTCCTCCACGGCAAGGGCGCAACGCCTGCCTGGCGCGACTATGCCGACGATGCCAGCGGACGAGTGCTCATTCCCCTCAACATGGGCGCGCCGATCCTCATTGCCGAGGGTCTCGACCGGCCCGATGCGCTGGGATTTTGCCCGCATGGTGCGGGGCGTAACATCAGCCGCAGCGCCCATATCAAGCTGACCGGAGGGGCCCACGACGACCTCAGCGGGATCGATGTGCGATGGTTTAGCGGCATTGCGGACCCGTCGGAGATGCCTTCTGCCTATAAGCGAGCCGATGCCATTGAGGCACAGATCGAGCGCTTCGGCCTCGCCAAAGTCGTTGATCACGTGGATCCCTACGGTTCGATCATGGCCGGCGACTGGCAGGTGAACGCGCCCTGGCGAAAGAAGCGCCGGTAATCGGCATCAGCCGCGTTGCCGGCGCGCGCGCAAGCTGATAGCCAAGCGCCGCCGGCATTTGCCCAGACGCCAAAACCCCATCGGACCCCATGTCACGTCTCGTCATGAAGTTCGGCGGCACCTCTGTCGCTGACCTTGATCGTATCCGTCACGTCGCCGCCCACGTGGCCCGCGAAGTCAACGAAGGCCATGAGGTTGCCGTCGTGGTCTCCGCCATGGCGGGTGAAACCAACCGCCTCGTGGACCTTTGCCGCCAAGCCGCCCCGCTGCACGACGCCCGGGAATATGACGCTGTGGTCTCTTCGGGCGAAATTGTCACCTCGGGGCTCCTGGCCATCGTTCTTCAATCCATGGGGATCGACGCCCGGTCCTGGCACGGCTGGCAAATCGCCATGAAGACCAACGATGCCCATGGGGCGGCGCGCATCGACGCCATCGACGGCGCTGTGCTTTTGGAAAGGCTGTCGCGCCAGCAGGTGGCGGTGGTGGCAGGTTTTCAGGGTTTGAGTCCGCAAAATCGCATCACGACCCTGGGCCGGGGAGGATCCGACACCACGGCTGTCGCCCTCGCCGCCGCGCTGGCCGCCGACCGTTGCGACATCTACACCGACGTCGACGGCGTCTACACCACCGATCCACGCATCGTGAAAGCGGCCCGAAGACTGCCGCGCATCTCCCACGAGGAAATGCTGGAAATGGCATCCCTTGGGGCCAAGGTGCTGCACGTGCGCTCGGTGGAACTCGCCATGCTCTACGACGTGCCTTTGATGGTGCGCTCCACCTTCACCGACCCGTCGAGCGCGCCGGCGGGAACCCTCATCACAGGCGAGGAGAACGCCATGGAACAGGAAGCCGTCACGTCCATTGCCTATGCTCGCGACGAGTCGCAGGTGACATTGCGCGATGTCCCCGATGCGCCCGGCGTTGCCCATCGCGTGTTCGGCCCCCTGGCGGACGCCAACATCAACGTCGACATGATTGTTCAAAACATCTCCGACGACGGCACAAGCACCGACATCACCTTCACGGTCCCCCAATCGGACTATGACCGCGCTATGGATGTCATCGAGCGCTCCCGCGAAGAAATCCGCTTTGCCAAGCTCCTCGGTGACAAGGGCGTTGTCAAAGTTTCCGTCATTGGCGTCGGTATGCGCAGCCACGCAGGAGTTGCGGCGACAGCGTTCCGCGCGTTGGGTGAAAAGGGCATCAACATTCGCGCCATCACCACCAGCGAGATCAAGATTTCGGTGCTCATCGATGCCGAGTACACGGAGCTTGCCGTGCGCACGCTCCATGCGGTGTACGGCCTCGACAACGTGGCGCAATGAGGCGGGGCTTTGTCCCCCAACGGAGGGCCTCCGCAGCGCCTTCGAAGGGGACATTCTTGAGACCACGAGTCTCGCGTTAAAGTTTAGAACCCTTATGGAATCAACTATTTGATTTAGCCCGCCAGGGTTGCTATGCCAGCCGGAGAACGCGGTGCTATGACGCGTTCCACGACAAGTGGCACAACCGCTGCGTTCCTGGGGAATCGGTGCCAGTGCGAACACTAGCCAGCAAGGTTGTGCCCACCTTCGGCGCGGGACAAACCGCGGCGCTGAAGTAGGGGAGGTCCGATGCGCGACACGCTCGCCGGCCCACGGCAACTCATCAAGCAATTGCACACGGTGATGGCTGCGCCGCTCGATGCGCAGGATCGCCTCAACCAGATCGTGCGGATCATTGCCGGCAACATGGTTGCCGAGGTTTCTTCCCTGTACGTGCTGCGCTCTGACGGCGTGTTGGAACTTTATGCCACCCACGGCCTTAATCCACAGGCGGTCCACCGCACCGGGTTGCGGGTGGGCGAGGGTCTCGTGGGACGCGTTGCCAAGAACGCCCAGCCCCTCAACATCACCAACCCCAGCTCACACCCCTCCTTCGCTTACCTGCCGGAGACGGGCGAAGAGGACTACAACACCTTCCTGGGCGTTCCCGTGTTGCGGGCCGGCCGGCTCATCGGTGTGCTGACGGTTCAAAACAAGGCACCCCGGCGTTACGACAACGAGGAGGTGGAGGCGCTCCAGACGGTGGCCATGGTGATTGCCGAGATCGCCGGCACCGGGGACCTTGAAAAAATCCCCCAGCCCACCGCCGCCCTCGACATCAGGCGGCAGCTCCACATCACCGGTGCGCCCCTCAACGAGGGAATCGGCCTTGGCCGGGCGGTGCTCCACGAACCCCGGGTGGTGATCACCGAGCTGCTCTCCGACGACACGGACCACGAGCTTGCCCGCCTCCAGGGCGCCCTTGAAAAGGTTCGCGGCAGCCTAAAGGCCCACCTATCCCGGCACGACCTCGCCGGCCGGGAAGAATCACGGGACGTGCTCGAAGCCTTCCTGATGATTGCCCAAGACCGAGGCTGGGCGCGTAAAATGTCGGACGTGGTGCGCTCTGGCCTCACCGCCGAGGCTGCGGTGGAGCGTGTCCAGTCCGACAACCGGGCGCGGCTCTTGCGGTCCACCGACCGCATTGTGCGCGAGCGGCTCCACGACCTTGACGACCTCGCCAACCGGCTCCTGCGGGAGCTTCAGGGCCGCCATTCCACTGCCATGGCGGACATCACCGGCGATGCCATCATCGTCGCCCGATCCATGGGTCCGGCCGAACTCCTCGACTATGACCGTGCCCGGGTGCGCGGCGTGGTGATGGAGGAGGGCACGCCTGCAAGCCATGTGGTGCTCATTGCCAGGGCTCTCGGAATTCCCGTGATCGGTCAGGCAGATGGGGTCACATCGATGGTGGAATCGGGTGAGGCCATCATCATCGATGCCGATGGCGGCGACATTCACGTGCGCCCGTCAGCGGATGTGGAAAACGTCTTTGCCGAAAAGGTCCGTTTCCGGGCGCGGCGGCACGCCCAGTACCGTCGCCTGCGCCATCTGCCGGCCACCACTCGCGACGGTGTGGAAATTACCCTTTCCATGAACGCCGGGATGCTTGCGGACCTTCCCCATCTTTCCCAAAGCGGCGCGGCGGGGATCGGTCTTTTCCGCACAGAAATCTTGTTCATGGTCGCGCCGTCGCTGCCGCGTATGCAGGCCCAGGAGCGGCTTTACCGTCAAATCTATGACGCCGCCGGCGACCGGCCTGTGACCTTCCGTTCTCTCGACATCGGAGGCGACAAGATCCTGCCCTACCTCTCCACCATGGATGAGGAAAACCCGGCGATGGGCTGGCGCGCGTTGCGCCTGGGCCTTGATCGGCCGGGCCTTTTGCGCACGCAGATCCGCTCGCTCCTGCGAGCCGCCGAGGGGCGCCAGCTCAAACTCATGTTCCCCATGATTTCCACGGTGGCCGAGTATAAGGCGGCCCGGGCGCTGGTCGATCGCGAGCGCCGTTTCCTTCACCACCACGGCTATATGCTCCCCGACAAGGTGGAGCTGGGCGCCATGCTGGAGACGCCGGCGCTCCTCTTCGAGTTGGAAGAACTGATGGCAACGGCCGATTTTGTTGCCGTTGGCACCAACGACCTCTTCCAGTTCACCATGGCAGCCGACCGCTCCAATGTGCGTGTCGCCGGGCGGTTCGATGTGCTCAGCCAGTCCTTCGTGCGCATGCTGCGGAAGATTGCTGCCGCCGCCGAGCAGTTCAACGTGCCGGTGACCATCTGCGGTGACATTGCAAGCCGGCCGCTGGAGGCGTTGTGCCTGGCGGCGCTCGGCTTCAATCACCTGTCGATGCCGCCGGCGTCCATCGGTCCCGTGAAAAGTGCCATCCGCTCAGTGGATCTCGGTCGATTGCGGGCGCGCTTGTTGCCCCGCCTGGAAGCCGGCAGAGGGGGCGATGACCTGCGCCACGTGTTGGCCCGGTTCGCGGACGCCCACGATGTTCCCGTCTGACCGGACTGCCCCGAGCAGAACCCTTTAGCAAATGAAAGCGCTGGAGGTTTCCCGCTCGCTAAATGCCGAATCTAAGAGGTTGGTTCGTGTGGGCGCGACCGCAGGGCAACGGGCCAAAACTCTCCCGCCTTGATCCATCGTCCCGCGCAGCGCCTGATGCCTCAAGGGACGCTTCGCTCTTTGCCCTTGACCCATCAGGCGATGCGCGGGCTTGAAAAGGTGTCGGCTCCGGAAGAACGTCGCTTTTTGGTGTCCCACCAAAAGAACTAGTCGGGATGGGTGCCGCAAAGGTGGGCGTTCTTGCCGCTCGGTAGAGCGCGTTTCAGCGCCGTGTAATCATTTGGCGGCTCGAACCGCGCGGCGAAACAGAAACTTAGATGAGGTCATGCGATCGAAGGATCGCGCGACCTCATCTAGCGTGAACAACGGTGATGGCTTTCAAAGCGAGGAGACGCTTTAGATCTGGCGCAACGGGCCTTGGGCGATGGCAGGCCCCGTAGGGTCCCCGGACGGCGAGCCTCCCAACGGCTCGTCGGTGACCACCAAAAGGGAGCCGGCCAGCGGAACATCGGCGGCGAGGACGTTTAGGGGGACGATGGTCTGGCCATTCTTGGCCAGAACGCCCAGCGAAAGCGGAGCGTTTTCTCCGTGAATAATCCACAACTCGGGATCGCGATCGGCCGCAAGGGGGCCATCGAACGCTTCGGTCACCAGCGCGCCATCGCTTCGGATACGCGCAAGGGTGACTACGCCGCCCTCCCCTAGGATGGCGGCCATGTACGGCTCTTCCTGAGGCAACAGTGCCCCGGGACGCAGCACCAGAACCGCAATGACCGCGGCCGCCGCAGCGGTGGCGATTCCAAGGAAACTTGCAACGCCACGCCAAAAAACCACACCGAGGCGCGAGCCGCCACGCTGGACCACCGGCGCCGCTTGATCCCCAAATATCTGTTTGTCAATGGCTTTCTTGACCCGTGGCGGCAGCGGCCGAGGCTTAAGCGCGTTTTGCAAAGGAGCAAAATCACCCTCCGCCTGCCAGACCTCTTCGGCAAGGCCCGGGTCGTCGAGCAGCGCCAGCTCGAACGCCCTGCGCTCGTGCGGGTCCATCAAACCAAGGACATACTCTGTTGGCTCAAGCGAGCCTTCGCGCTCGATCGTCATCGTCCCAGACACGTTCTCAATTGCCCCAGCGCCCGACGCATTCGACTCTTTACCGTTCCCAGCGGCACGCCGTCGCGTTCAGCAAGTCCAGCATACGTCACCCCCCCGAAGTAGGCGATACGCACCAACCGTGCCATGGCGGGCTCAAGGCCGTTGATGCAGTCGAGAAGCTGTTTCGCACTGCCTTTGGCAAGCATTGCTTCATCGGGCCGCAAGGTCGTATCAGCCACCGCCTCCGCGGCATCTAGCGTGGCTGTGGGGGATTTCTTGGCCCGCAACCGATCAATGCACACGTTGCGCGCAATGGCCGCCATCCACGTCATGGCGCCCGCTCGTGCGACAGCATAGCGCTCCGCGTACCGCCAGATTTTTACGTAGGCGTCCTGCACCGCATCCTCTGCCTCTTGCCTGTCTTGCAAAATACGGATGGCAAGGGCGAATAGTTTCCCGCTCGTCCGCTCATAGAGACGATCGAAGGACCGGCGGTCACCCAGAGCGCAGCGTTCGAGGAGTTTCGTAAGGTCGGCGTCGTCCATGCGCGGTCCAGTGGCGGCAAAAGCTGCCGCGCGTCATACGAACTGCTAGCCGCTGTGTACATAGCTGCCTGTGGGGAGTGCGTGATCCGCAAGAGCGCCCATCCGGCCGGTGCGCGCTATGGACCGCGACGGAGCGAGGTCCGGCAGATGGAAGCAGGGATCCGGTGATGGGCGTTTGCTTGCGGTGAAGGCGGATCCGGAGCGGGGGACACCGGATCGCCTTCTGCGGGCGTTCCAATAAAAATTCCGTACACCGTCACCAGGCACCTCGCCGACGCGGGATGGGTGACGCAAACGCCCTTACTGCGACCACTGGTCGCATGCGCTGAAAGTTTCGCCGTCGCGGTGTACGACGCGCGGCGCGCTCAAAGGACGGAAGCCTTTGGTTCCCTCAGGAAATCAGAGGCTTATCCGTCAATTCGCTGCGTGGGATCTGCCCGTGCCAGACGGGCAGTCCGGTCAGGCCGCGTGGCGGCTTTGGAATGTTCCGACGAGGATGTCGACGATGGCTTTTTGCCGAGATGGGTCGGCATGGCGGAAGAGTTCCGCGATGGCGTTCGGATGCGTGCGCCACGGTGGCTGGGCCGGCTCGGCCGACGATTCGCACCGTTTGTCTGACAAAATCTGCGCCACCGTCACGCCGAGTGAGTCGGTGATCGCCTTCAATCGCATCACGGAAATGTTGCCTTCGCCACTTTCCAGATGCGCAATGAAGCGCTCCGAGACCCCAGACATTTCCGATAGAGCCCGCCGTGACAGGCGCTGCTGGGCCCGCCGTTCGCGCACGCGTGCGCCCAGGACCTTCAGATACGTCTCTTCGCTGGCCTCGTTTGCCTCGCTGCTAATGCCTCGCCGGCTAATCATATCGCCCATTGTTTATCCCCCGTTGAGCGTGTGTCTCTTGGCTCGTGAGACTGGCGTTGCCGCGGTTTTTGGGAACTCATCGCATCGACGAAGCGTTCCGGATCGTTATTTGCCGCGATCCACCAGAAGAAACCTCACTTCCCCTCCAAAACAATTGTAACCACCTAAGACTCTCGCTGTGGAGCTTACCGATCAAGAGAGAGATCGCTTGCTCATTTCATTCACAACAGCCTCAAGTTCTTCGCTATCACCGTGGCGGAGAACAGCTAATGCTTTGGACAAATGATGGGCACAAAGCATTTCTCCCGCCCGGTCCGCCTCACTCATGGCGTACTCGATCAGTCGGATAAGCACGTCTCTGTCCGCCTGCGACATTGTCGCGCCGGCCACTTCGCGCAAATTGGCAACCGCTATGGCCATCTCTCGCACACCGCCGTTCGTACTCAGTGACATTGCGTGAATAATGTGGCAGTGTGATTTCACCGTGAATTCGAAAAGGTCCTAAAATCTTAGCAGGAACTCGACAGCTTCCTGCCGCGCCACCCAAAGTGGTCAAATGTGGGGCGGAAATATGTCAGGCTTCTGCAAATACAAGTGAACTGAGGTGACGTAAGCGATGCGGTCTCGGCAGAGGGGTGGTTCGATCAAGCTTCTCGGACCCCCATGCTTTTTGAGTGACGGCAAGCCCGTGGAATTCTCCACGCGCAAAGTCGCGGCCCTTTGCGTCTACCTCGCAGCCAATGCCGGATCGACCATCGAGCGCCGGCGTCTCAGCAGTTTGCTGTGGGGCAATGTCGACGAAGAATCGGCCCGCGGCTCCCTGCGCAAGGCCCTCAGCCTCGCCTGCGCGGACCCATATACGAAGTCGCTGGTAGGCCGGGATCGGACTTTCGCCTGGTTTGACGGCGACCCGACCCAGGTGGATCTGTCGGAATTTCACGCCTGCATCGCCCGGGGCACGGAACGCTCCTTCCGGGAAGCGATGGCGCTGTGGCGTGGCGAGCCGCTCCAGGGAGCGGAACTGGGCGAGCCGGCCTTCGACGATTGGGTGCGTGAATTCCGGACGGTCACGGTCGGCTATATATTGAGGTACTTGTCCGACCGGTTGACGGATATGGGAACCCGCCGGACCGCGCCGCAGACGGAAATCGCCCTTTGTGAGCTGATCGTGCGCATCGAGCCCGCCGACATCTCCGCGTCCGAGCGACTCATCAAGCTTTATGCGGCGGACGGAAACAACACCGCGGCTGTGCGTCGCTACAAGGCCCTTGAATCGGCGCTGGGCGAGCTTGACCTTGCCATGCCCGGGCGCCTGGTGGAATTCGCCAGCGGACTTCGCGGCGGTGCCGCGCGCCAAAAGGGCGAGATGACCACGGGTGCCCGCGAGGCGCCGCTTAACGGAATTCCTTCGGTAGCGCTGCAACAGCCGTCCGGCATGCGGCCAATGCCGGATCTTTTCGCCTACGCCCACTCGGAGGTGATGTGTCAGCTCACCCGCTTCCGCTCCATGCGCAGCTTCGAGGCGCCGCTGGTGGCGGACGACGCTGCGGGGGAAAACGGCGGGGAGCTCGGTCAGCGAGCCTTCATCAAAATCGATGAAGGCATGGCGCACGACTATCGGCTTTTGCTGTGGAACGAGCCGAACGCCCGCACTCTTTATCTGCGGTGTATCAACGCCCACCGGCAGGACACCGTGTCGTGCGTGCGCCTCACCTACGAGGAGCTGGAAGACCGTACCCGTGCTGAGCGCGTGATCGCGCGCGCCATCAACAACGTCGAGCGGGACATCTTGAGCGACGAATCGGCCCATCCGGATTCGGCGTTCGCACGCTGGTTGGCGGCCTATCGACTGCTTCAGCAGTTCACACCCCAATCGGACCAGCGCGCCCTTGATGTGCTTGACGAACTTTCCGAGGACCCTCGCGGCAGCCGTCTCAGTCTCGTGCACTCTTCTATTGGCGCTATTATAATGAAGCGCCGCATGTACGCGCCCCATGGCTTGGCGGGGAGCGTGGATGATGAACGCGCCGAAACCGCTGTTCGGCGGGCGTTGAGCATCGACGAGTACGAGCCGTTCAATCATTTGATGTCCGGCTGGCTATCGATCCAGGCGGTTGACCACGACCGCGCCCTCGCGTCGTTCGACAACGCGTTGTCGCTCAACCCATTTTCGAGCCGCACGCTCATCTCGGCTGCTGAAGCCAACGCGTTCTGTGGCGACCTCGATCAGGCCCGCGCCCTTGCGAACAGGGCGATGGAGCTTTCCGATCGCTACGCGCCGGCCTATTTCCACAGCTACCTTGCAAGCATCGCCTATCTGTCAGGCGACCTTGAAGAGTGCCTGCGCCGCCTCAAGCGCTCACCGGAAAACCTCAGTACGCTGCTGCTCACCATTGCTTCCCACCAGGAACGCAACGAGTTTGCCCAGGCAGCGGCTGCAAGAACACGGCTGGAACGGGAACTCCGACGGATCGAGCCGGAGCGCAAGTTCGATAAAGCCGCGCTCTCGCGGTGGGTGGTCCGGTCCAACATGACCAGGGATCCAGTCATGCGGCGACGCATGTTCTACGCTCTGGAAAAGGCAGGCGTACCAGTCAGTCGCGAAGCGAGCTGACGTCCTAACGCATTGCCCTTCGCGCGACCTTAGCTCAGCGGACGCAGGCAGCCGAGCACGGCCATCGTGCCAAGCATTTTCAAGTATTCGTGGTCGTTGGCGCGAAGACGACCCTGGTCGACGCTCTCAGGCAGCACTACGTGCACGGTGTCGTCGTCATCTTCGTGAAGAACGATGTTGAGACCTTCGAGATTCTCTTCCGACACGCCGGCGGAACGCAGGTACGCAACGGGATCATTGCGGAACGCTTCACGCTTGGCCGGGTCGTTGGCGGCTTCGCCGAATGCTTTACCGATGGCGGGGATAGCGGAGCGATTTACAGCAATACGGGCCATTTGCTTACCTCTAAGCTCGTTCTTAACAAAACCTTCTAGATGTTCGGAGACGTCGAACGTATCGCAGTCAATTTTTGCTTCGTAGAACATGACCATCCACCTTCCTTTTGTTTATCGAAGCTTGAGTTCTTCAAGCGACGCAATTGGAATACAGCTATTTGACCCGGTTTGGAAAGAGATGTTCGCAAGAATACTTGAATACAGTATCCACAGTTGCCCTGCCTATTTCTTCATCAGTGTTCCAGACATGCCAACAAGTGCGCCGAAATATTTGCGCGATTGGCAAGCATCTGCAGGACGGGGCTTCAGCCGTGATTCGGCGCGCGACGCTACTGTTTGCGAGGCGATCGAACGCGCTTGCCTTCTGACGTCGGGTGTGGTTGATCCGCGATTAGTTAGTAAAACGCAAAGTAAAGTGCCGTTTTCCGCACTTGATTGGTTGAATTATAGTTCCGGACAACTGCACAATTTCTTAGCAAAAGCGCACAATAATTCTGACAGAAACTGTGAAGTTCCTGTGGATAATTTGTGGATTAATTCAAAACATGCAGTTTCAGGCAAATTTATGGCTTTGCCTGCCACCGCTGCCTTATTCGGTGAAGATCAGCGTCTTGGACTTCCTCCTGTGTTTTCAACGTCCACCGGCACCGCCTTGCGTGACACGCTCGAAGCCGCCGAGCGCCATGCCGTTCACGAGCTAGTAGAGCGCGATAGTGTGGCAATCTGGTGGTACAATCATTTGCCCGCTGCCCGCCTAGCTTTCGACGCAATTGTGCCGGCCCTCCCCGAGGCCTTCGCCACGTGGCTTTCAGACCGGCGGCGCGTCACCTGGCACCTCCTGTTGCCCTCGGATTTACCCGCGTTCACCATCGTCGCGATGTCCTCCCGGCGGGATGGTTCGGCGCCGGCCATCGGTGCCGCGGCCTCCAACGATCCACAACAAGCGGTTTCATCGGCAACGCTAGAGCTACTTCAGGGCGAAATTGTGCTTGCAAACATGCGCGCGGTGCAAAAGTCCGACGATCCACCGCCGGTACCACCACTGCTTTCGTGGTCACAATCTACGAATGCATTCGACCTCGATTATCTTGCCGGTACAGAAATTGTGAAGCAAATCCCAGATTCCGTGCCCCATGAGGCGCTCTATGAGCATTTCGCCGCCCATGGGATCGACGTCTACATCGCCGACCTAACCCGGCCGGAGTTTCGCGTTCCCGTTGTAAAGGCCGTGTCACCCCATTTGCGGGATTGGCTCCCGCGCTTCGGGCCGGGCCGGCTCTACGATGTTCCGGTGGCGCTGGGCCTGCGCGAGACGCCCACACCCGAGAGCGAACTGAACCCCATCCCCTTCGTCATATAAAAGGTGTGGGCCCTTGTGCGGGCTTCACCAACCTCCTCGGCACGCGTGCCCATGACCGCGACGGGGGTGTTTGTTTCTCCCGAGGGGCCGGAACACGGAACGTTCGCCTTTCGCCGTCCCTAACCGTCGCCTAAAATTCCCGACAGCGCCGATTACCGCCAGGTGGCGGCCGGTGCGCTTGCGGAAATTACATGTCGGGTGCACGGGCGCCACCCAATGGTGATAGGAACGCGCCATGACCTCGATGACTTTTGAAACAAAGGGCGGCGTCACCGTCCGTCGCCAGGAATCTGAGACCGACTATGACGGCGCGCTGGAGCGCTGGGTCCGTCGGCTCGACCATGAGCGCGGCGCCGCATTCTCGTCGAGCTACGAGTTTCCGGGGCGCTACACGCGCTGGGATTTTGCCCTCGCCAATCCCCCCGTCGCGGTGGAGGCCAAGGGGCGAACCGTTCGCGCGACGGCCCTCAATGACCGCGGTTTGGCGCTGCTTGGTGCATTCGAAGCAGCGTTTGCGAGGGCGAGTCTTACACCTCAGCGGGATGCTGAAGCCGTTCATGTCACCGTGCCTGAGCCCGACGACAGCGGACTGACCGAGGAAGACCGGAGCCGCAGGCCCACCGCCTTCACGGCCTTGCGCGCCCTCAGGGACTTCTTCGCGAGCGACGCTGATGGCCAGCTGGGCCTTGCCGGCGCGTTCGGCTACGATCTCGCCTTCCAGTTCGATCCCATCGCCGAGCGCCTCACCCGACCAGCCTCGCAGCGCGATTTCGTCCTTTACCTGCCAGATGAAATTCTTGCCGTGGACCACTATTCCAAGCGGGCCTTGGTGGCGTCCTACGAGTTCGATTTCGCCGGCGTCAGCACTGAACACCGATCGAACGAGGCGCCTGAGACGCCTCAGCCGAAGGCGCGCAATCTGGTCGAGAACGACCACGCGCCCGGCGAATACGCCGCGACCGTTCGCAAAGCGTTCGACTATTTTGCCCGCGGGGACCTCTTTGAAGTGGTTCCCGGGCAGGTTTTCCGGGAGGCACTCAGCGATGCGCCCTCAGCAATCATGGGGCGCCTTTCGGCCATCAACCCCTCCCCCTACGGCTTCTTCATCAACCTTGGTGAGTCGGAATATCTTGTGGGCGCGTCGCCAGAAATGTTCGTGCGCGTCACCGGCCGCCGGGTGGAGACCTGCCCCATCTCCGGCACCATCGCCCGGGGTCGCGACGCCATCGAAGACGAAGCACAGGTGCGAAAACTCCTTAACTCGCAGAAGGACGAGACGGAGCTCACCATGTGCTCCGACGTGGACCGCAACGACAAAAGCCGCGTGTGCGAACCGGGCTCCATTCGCGTCCTCGGCCGCAGGCAGATCGAAATGTACTCGCGCCTCATTCACACCGTGGACCACATCGAAGGCACGCTCCTGGAAGGACGCGATGCGCTGGACGCGTTCTTGTCCCACGCCTGGGCGGTAACCGTGACCGGGGCTCCCAAACGCCGCGCCATGCAATTCATCGAGGACAACGAAAAAAGCCCTCGCGCCTGGTATGGCGGCGCGGTGGGCCTTGTCCATTTCAACGGCGATCTCAACACGGGCTTGACCCTTCGCACCGTACACATCCGCGATGGGATCGCGGAGGTTCGGGCCGGTGCGACAGTCCTTGCCGATTCTGATGCCGACGAGGAAGAACGCGAGACGATTTTGAAAGCATCGGCCATGCGTGCTGCCATCCGAGGCACCGGCGCCGCTGATCAAGCCCGCGTTGTGCCAGCACCACCGGGCGCCGGGAAGCGGGCGCTCCTCGTCGACCACGACGACAGTTTTGTTCACACCCTTGGCGGCTATCTGCGCCGCTCCGGTCTCGCGGTGACCACGCTCCGGGCGCCGGTGTCTGAGGCTGACATTGAAAGGGTATCGCCGGACATCATCGTTTTGTCCCCCGGCCCCGGCTTGCCTTCGGAGTTCAACTGCACCGGCCTCATCCGGCTCGCCGAGGCAAGGGCACTACCTGTCTTCGGTGTCTGCCTCGGCCTTCAGGGCATCGTGGAAGCCTACGGCGGGCGCCTGCACCAGATGGAAACGCCAATGCACGGCAAGGCGAGCAAGATCACCGTGCAGGCCGGGTCGCCCCTCTTTCGAGGAATTGACGGACCGATCACCGTCGGGCGCTACCACTCCCTTGCTGCGGTGCCGGCCGCCATGCCTCCGGTCCTTGCCGCCACAGCGCATACTGCCGATGGCACCGTGATGGCGGTGGAGCACAGGGAGCTGCCGGTCATGGCGGTCCAGTTCCACCCTGAGAGCATCATGTCGCTGGGCGGGAGCATGGGTATGAAGGTGATTGAAAACGTGGTGGAGGCCCTTTTGCGCCCCTCCACCCAAGCCCGCGACGCCGCCGAATGAAGCGTGCCTTCCCCTGGGTGCAGCGGTTGATGGGACAGACAGAACCGCCACCGACGTTTTTTTTGCACCTTGGGATGCACAAGACCGGCACCACCGCGATCCAGAACTTCTGCTTCCAGAACAGCGGGCTCCTGCGCAGCGCCGGTATCGCCTATGCCCCATTCGCCAAGGCCAACCACAGCCATTTCTATGAAACGTTGTTTGCCCAAGGGGTGGACCACGATGCAGGCCACTCCACCCAGCGGTCCGACGCGAGTCGCGAGCAAGGCCTTGCTGCCTTTAGCGACTTTCTGCGCAGTGCTCGTCGGGACTGTCTGAGTGTTCTGACATCGGGAGAATCGGCTTGCGGACTGGAGTCAACAAGCCTTCAACAACTGAAAGAGCTGGTCTTGCGTGCCTACGAGCGAATGGTGATCGTGGGTTTTGCACGCCCTCCCCTCGCGTTCGCCCGCAGCATGTCCCAACAGGCGTTGCGCACAGGCGCGACACTCCAAGAGTTTTTTGATGCACCGCTGCTGCCAGCCTACGAGAAGCGTTTCGGCCGCGCCATCGAAGTGTTCGGACGGGAAAACGTACGCATTGGCGCATTCCACAAGACCGCCCTTGCCAACTCAGACGCACTGCAAGGGCTGTGGGACCTTATGGGCATCCAGCACCCGATGCTCAAAAATGCCCGCGCCAAGCGCTCCAATGCGTCCACGAGCCTGACGGCGGCAAAACTGCTGTCGGCGATCAACCATTCCATCAAGTGGGGCGAGCCTGCTGTGCGTCTGCCTTGCGCCGTCCACGACCGCTTGACCCATCCTGTGGTGCGCGAGCTGCACGGCGATTTCACCGTTTCGCCCACCCGCTTCACCTCGCAATCCTCGCTCCTGTTACAGACAATCTTGCGCATTCCCGGCCCCGACTACCGCCTTGCAGGACCGATCGGGCTGCGTGTGCAGCAAAGCGCCGGTCGCGACCTCCTGTGGTTCAGATCGCATTACGGCATCGACCTTGCCGCCCTTGATGAAGCACCGCAGACCTCATTGACGATGCGCGACATGGCGGTTTTCGATGAGCAGGAGGTTCAGGCCATCGCCGATGCTTTCGATGGCCTGATTGCGTCACCGGAGGAAAAATTGGCCGCCGTGAAGCGGCGCTTTAACCGCCAAACCAATGACGTCGGTGGTTTTTCCATGGCCGAGGCGAACGCAGTGGGGCGCGGTCATGCGGCGCACTAAAGGGGGCGTGCCGGAACACCAGCGGCTGGGCGCGGCCGAAGGCGAAGAGATCACCTACGCGAGCTACTTGCGCCTTTCCGACATACTGGGTGCCCAGCGTCCGTTGGGACCCGAACACGGCATCGACGCCCATGACGAGATGCTCTTCATCATCATCCACCAAACCTATGAGCTTTGGTTTCGGCAAATCCTCCACGAGCTTGATCGTATCCAGACAGATTTTGCCGAGAAGCCCGTGGATGACTGGCGCTTGTCCCGGATGGTGGGCGGCCTTCACCGAATCCGCGATATTTTTCGGCTGGGCATCCAGCAGGTGGATATTCTGGAGACCATGACGCCTCAGGATTTTCTGGATTTTCGCGACGTCCTGTCCACCAGCTCTGGCTTCCAGTCGTTGCAGTTTAGGCTGATCGAAACGAGGCTTGGCCTTGCCAAGACCAGGCGGCTCCTTTTTGCGGGAAAAACCGTCGATCAGGACATGAGCCCCCATGAGCGCGCCGCTTTTCATGCCGCCGAGAACGCGCCGTCACTGCGGGATCAGCTGGAGGCATGGCTGTCGCGCACACCCTTTGTGTCAGGGCACGACTACGCGTTTCGCGAAGCATACCGGAGCGCGGTGACAAGGATGTTGGTGGGCCAGCGCGTTGGGGCGGCGGCGGCCGACGACGGGGAAAACGCCAAGGCAATTGCCGATGCCCAAAGGGCGTTCGCGGCAATATTCGATCCCAGCGAAGACGGCGACTGGACCATGTCCGGGGACGCGGTGGAGGCGGCACTCTTCATCACGGTTTACCGGGAAAAGCCGGCGCTCCACATGCCCTTCGCCCTGCTCTCAGCGCTCATGGATATCGACAGCGTCATGGCCCTTTGGCGCCACCGGCACGCGCTCATGGCTGAGCGGATGATTGGAATGCGTTCAGGCACCGGCGGCTCCTCAGGCCAAGCCTATCTGGCCCGCACCGCCCGCGAGCACCGGGTCTTCTCCGATTTATTCCGCCTTTCCACCTACCTGATCCCCCGGCGGGAACTTCCTGACCTTCCGGCCGACATTGAGCGTCGTATGGGCCTCGTCTACGCCGCGGAAAGCGACACGAGCGGTTAGTACCGAGCAGCCCCCGGGCGGCCCACCCCATAGCGGCGACGATACCGCGCAAGCGCTGTGCGTTTCCCGCAAAAATTGCCTGATGGCATCATCCGTGCTTCCCTCTTGCCATGACGCGGGTCGGACAAAGAACTTTGGCGCTTGTGGTGGGGATGGTTGCTTTTGCGTCGGCGGCCATGGCGGAGGGCAATGGGTTTGTGCCGCCGCCGGCCAAAGAGGGTTTTAGCTACCCGGACTGCTACTGCACCGACTCTGAGGGGCGGCGCGTTGAAGTGGGCGATACCGCCTGTCTCAGGATTGGCAGTCGCGAGGTCACTGCCCGCTGCGGCATGTCGTTGAACAATCCCGCTTGGCGGACCCAATCTGAGGGATGCCCGACGGTATAGACGTCGTCCCCTTCAAGACCGACGCGACGGATCCGCTGCGGTCGATGATAACCGAACCCTCCAGATACCTCCGAAGAACGCGAAGTCCCTGAAAAGGCCCATCAACGCCCGTTCTATCACCGGAAGGGCGTCGCCGAGTTCAGCAGGAGTCATCTCAAAAGGCTGATTCCCACTTTAGCGTTTCACCGCTGCGTTTGCGGCAGCCCGATTGTCCCGCTCACCGATGTCCATGTTTGCGCCGCGAGCGTTAAGTTCCAAAGAGCCGATTGGGCCCGGTTTTTGCGTTTCCAAGCGATTTTGCAGAGCGCCTCGCTCCCCCCAAATGAGGGTGTTCTAGGTGTGAAAGCCATCACCGTTGTTCGCGCTAGCTAGCGCTAAGAACTCCCACCTTTGCGCCACCAGAGTAAGCGTCGGGGGAACGCGCCGTTGATCGCGTCTTGATCGGCGTGGGAGTCTTCGCGTGAGTGCGGGCGATCGTGTCCGCTTTTTTTTACGCGGACACGTGTCGTGGTGGATCGGGGTAAGCGCAGGCGGCGAAGCTATTCGAAGGCGTTCAAGCGTCGCATGGTGGCTGAGACGCTGGAGCCGGACGCGTCGGTTGCCGAAGTTGCCCGCCGGCACGGATTGAACGCCAACATGGTGTTCATGTGGCGCGGTGATCCGCGGTTTGGCCCCGGTCGGGATGCGCCTGAGTTCCTCCCGGTCGAGGTCAAGCCAGCTGAGATCCCGGTGACATCTGAACTCGTCCTTGCTGATGCTAAGAGCCAGGTCGAGATCACTTTATCGTCTGGGCATCGCCTCATGCTTCGTGGTCCCTTCGATGTCGATGTGGTCCTGCGTCTGGTCAGAGGTCTGACCGCACCATGATCCCAGTCCCGACGAGCACGAAGGTCTGGTTAGCTGCCGGGGTCACCGACATGCGAAAGGGGTTTAACGGGCTGTCTGCACTGGCCCAGAAGGTGCTGGAGCAGGACCCGTATTCAGGCCACCTGTTCGTCTTCCGAGGCCGTCGTGGCGACCTGATCAAGGTCATTTGGTGGGATGGGCAGGGCGCATGTCTGTTCTCAAAGCGCCTGGAGCGCGGCCGGTTTGTGTGGCCGTCGCCGGCGCACGGCAAGGTGTCGGTAACATCGGCGCAACTTGCCATGCTGCTGGAGGGCATTGACTGGCGCGCGCCGCAGCGCACCTGGCGGCCGCTGACTGCAGGGTGAGGCAACCTGACTCAGACGAACAGGATTCCGGCGAGCAAGGCGCTCCGGTAGATTGTAGACATGACGCTGCCCGCCGAGATCGAGACGCTTCGCGCCGAGCTGGCGGCCCGAGAGGCGCGGCTGGTGGACGTTGAGGCGGAACTCAGGAACCGGGACCTTCTGATAGAGAAGCTCAAGCACCAACTGGCCGGGATGCGCCGGGACCAGTTCGGGTCCAGCTCAGAGACACTCGATCAACTACACTTGCGGCTGGAGGACGAAGAGATCGCCGTCGGTGCTGCTGTACCAAAGATGCCGGCGCAAAGCGAAGCCCGAGACACTCCCAAGCGCCGGCCGCTACCAAACAACCTGCCTCGATACGAACAGGTGCTGATGCCTGGCGAGGCCTGCCGCGCATGCGGCGGGGTGCTTCGTCCGATCGGCGAGGATGTGACAGAGGAGTTGGAGTACATCCCCGGCCGTTTCATTGTGAATCGGATCGTTCGATCGCGTTTGGCCTGCCGGTGCTGCGACAGGATTATTCAAGCACCGTTGCCGTCGCGGCCGATCGAGCGGGGGCGGCCGGGCCCGGCCTTTTGGCGCACGTTCTGGTCTCCAAGTATGCGGATCATCTTCCACTCTACCGTCAGAGCCAAATCTTCGAGCGGGAGGGGATCGACCTCGATCGCTCGACCCTTTCGGACTGGATCGGTAAGTCCGCGGCTCTCCTGGAACCGCTGGCCAACGCAATCGGCCGGCACGTCCTGGCCGGCTCAGCAATCCACGCGGACGACACGCCGCTGAAGCTGCTGGCGCCCGGCAACGGCAAGACTAAGACGGCCCGCGTCTGGGTCTATGCCCGCGACGAACGACCTTGGTCAGGCGACGCGCCGCCGGCGGCTTGGTACCGGTTCTCAGTCGACCGTAAGGCGGTGCACCCCGTCGACCACCTCGATGGCTTCCGGGGCTTTGTGCATGCTGATGGGTACGCCGGCTTCAACGATCTGTATCGCAAGGGCGCGATCCGCGAAGTCGCGTGCGTGGCGCACATCCGGCGCAAGTTTGTTGATGTCCACCAGTCTCAGGGGTCGGCCATCGCTGCGGAGGCAATCACCCGTATCGCGGCCCTGTACGCTGTCGAGAAGCGCGCCCGGGGCAGTCCGCCCAATGAACGGGCCCGCCTGCGCGAAGCCGACGCCGTGCCGGTGCTGGGCGACCTTGAAGCTTGGCTCCTCGTCCAGCTCAGTCGCATCTCCGGAAAGACACCCCTGGCCGCTCCCATCCGCTACGCCCTGACCCGCACTGCGCGCGTGCGGCCCTATCTCGATGACGGTCGGCTGGAGCTCGATAATAATGCCGCCGAGCGGGGCATGCGGGGTGTGGCCGTCAGCCGAAAAAACTGGCTCTTCGCCGGATCAGAGGGCGGTGGGAATGCGGCAGCCATCGCCTTTACGCTGATCGAAACTGCCAAGCTCAATGGCATCGGCCCGCAAGCCTGGCTGACCTCAGTCCTCGGACGAATTGCTGCCTTGGCGTTACGCTACAACCGCAGCGTAACAGGCACTCCAAGCGCACAGCCAGAGCAGTCACACCGGACGCTCACGGTCGCGGCCACCTCGGCGGCCAGCTACATGTGCCTGGTGTCGGGCGATGCGGCATGAGCGACGCGCCGCAGATCCTGCTCACCCATCACCTCAAGACGCTGAAGCTGCCGACCTTCCTTAGGGAGTACGACAAGCTCGCGCGCCAATGCGCGGCCGAGGGGCTGGATCACGTCCAGTTCCTGACCCGGCTGGTCGAGCTGGAACTGATCGACCGCGAGCGGCAGATGATCGAGCGCCGGATCAAGGCCGCGAAGTTCCCGGTCACCAAGATCCTCGACAGCTTCGACTTCAAGGCGATCCCGAAGCTCAACAAGATGCAGGTCCTGGAGCTGGCCCGCTGCGAATGGATCGAGCGACGCGAGAACGTGATCGCTCTCGGACCCAGCGGCACGGGAATCCCACATTTTCGGCCGTATCTCCAAACCGGCTGGCTGGAGCTCAGTACAACATCGCCGAGCGGGGCATGCGGAGTGTGGCCGTCAGCCGAAAGAACTGGCTTCTCGCCGGGGGGCAAAGCGGTGGGAATGCGGCAGCCGTCGCCTTCACCCTGACGGAGACTGCATAATTCAGCGGCATCGGCCCGCAGGTCTGGTTGATCGATGTGCTCGGTCGGATTGCCGATCATGCCATCACCCGGCGACGAGCTGTTTCCCTGGCGTTACGCTGCAACCGCAAGGTAACACCGCCTCCCATATGCCAAACACAGTCCTTCGCCGGATGCTCACATACCTATGACGCCACTCAATCGCAATCGATATCAAAGCTGTAGCGAGAGTTCAGGCCATCGATATGGTTGGTGATGGTACCCGTGGCCTCATTGTAGCGCCCCGTCCCGCCAGTAATTGCTGCTGTGTAGCCGTCACCACCTGGGGCACTCACGTCGGTCGCGGGTAGTGAGCGATTCCAGAAACCCTCGTAGTGAATGGTACCATCATCTAGCAAAAAGGCGCCGGTGAGATGCTGCGTGCCGCCGTCCCCCGGCGCCTCCATTGCGGTAGAGATAAAGCGGTTTGATCCAACCCGCTGGCCATCGAGCAATACCGCGCGGTGGCCAAAAAGGCGGTCACCCACTGCAGGAGCCTCACCGACGTCAGACAATAGGCTTCGCTCTTGACCGTCGCTTGTGAGAACGAAGTCATCACAGTCAGCGAGGCCCGGAGTGGCTAAAGCAACAAACGCCAGAGCGATGGTAATTCTACGCATACGTCATTTCCTTATACTTCTGTTTGGCGATTAAAGATAATTAGGAGCGCACAAGTTTCGCCGCCACGCAAAACTAATTTTAATCGGACACGAATTGACCGTACGATCAAATCAGTGCGTAAATAGAGGGTTAGTGCACTCGTTTGTACTTGAGATTACGTTCCAAATCGCGAAGTTTTTTATCCATTTCGGCGGAGCTAATGAATTTTATCGGAACTTTTTGCCTTGCTTCTACGCTATTTTCAGATGGACAATTCGGGTTTATTCCCCCTGCCATGAAGTATCGCTCAACTTGCTTTTTGAATTCACGATAATAGGAGCCCGGAAATAGCGAATAACGACAATTACCATACGTTTTTTCTAGCGCCATATACATTAAATGGGAACGGTAACTGCCAAAACTTTGATTAACGGAACGCTCACCAAATACAATTTCTCCGTTATTATTTTTGAATTCGATGAGTTGCTTCATCGGTGGCTCGTCAGCGGTGCTTACGCCTTGAATCCCGCGCACCTTCTGGGTCAACTTCGGCACTTCGACATTAAAGTAATTGGGATGTCTGCGAACGTAAGCCGTGATCAGATCCAATGCTGCGTCACGTGACTGACGGCCACAGAAGTAAAATACAGCCGTGTCTGCCCGTGTCTCACCAGGGCCTGCCACCTTGGAGGTCGCGAAGCCTGACAGATCCCAAACGCGCCGGGCGATACTTGCGAACGCTCTAAGTCGCGCGGCTTCTTTAATGTTCAGATATATGCGGTGAGTGCCAACTTGATTGCTTTTCTTGAAGTGAAACCACGCATCCGAGAGATCCTCGAAACGCATCATTATTACATCAGCTCTGCTCGCATTGTTTGTGCTTACATATTCGTTTCCTTGAATCTTTAGGCGGCTACTAGGTAAGAGCGAATTGATTTCAAGGATCAGCCTTTGATAGCGGGCAGCCCTGTCGTTGAGTTTCGATCGTGATTGTGTTGGACATTTGGCAACGCCACCCCCTCCACAATAATGATTGTAGATCATATCCACGCCAGGGTTTTTGCTGTGCCTGATCATATGCGGCTTGACGTTAGTATCCATGCTCCTCGCATGCGCCATGATACGATCACGATTACTCCACACCCATTTTGTCAGTTTTTCAAGTTCTCTATTCATCGCAAATTAATCGTAAGGCAAGTTTTATATTTAACTCTATTGAAACTTATAATATTCATCATGATCAAATCCAATTATAAACCAATTTTTAACTTTACTTTATGAATAATATTTTCTTACAATAAAATAAATCCTTTGGTAAAGTATTCGATGAAACAAATTTTGCATTATTTAAGACGATGTAGCAGTCGTTTAATTGAGTGCATAAGTCATTTTAACAATACCTATTCAAAGGGCAAACTTCTTTTTTATACTGGATG